>DRNB01000102.1 GCA_011375045.1 Aquifex aeolicus | reverse complement strand
GGTTTCAGCACCGAGAGGATATCCATTCTGAAGAAGGCTTACAGGATCCTTTTCAGGAGCAAACTTCTGAAGCACGAAGCCTTCGAGCGTCTCAGGAAGGAGTTCGAAAACAACCCCGATGTGGAACTTCTGATAGATTTTATAGAAAGAACCAGAAGGGGGGTGGCAAAGGACGCCGGAGGGAAGGGATGAAGGCTGTGATCCTTGCAGCGGGTTTGGGGACAAGATTCAGAAGCAGGAAACCAAAGGTGCTCCACACAATACTGGGTAAACCGATGGTGTGGTATGTGATCAACACCGTCAGGAGCGGGGGTGTAAAGGATATAGCCCTCGTGGTAGGTTACGGAGCCGAGGAGGTGATGGAGGCGGTAAAAGCGGAGGGAGTGAGCTTCTTCCATCAGGAGAACCCCAAAGGGGGCACCGCCGACGCGGTTCTGGCGGCGGTCGATTTCTGGAGAAACGAGGAGGATTATCTGCTCATAGTAAACGGAGACTCCCCGCTCGTTACTCCGGAAACCATAAAGAACATGCAGAGGTTTCTCTTCATGGTGGAGGAGTATGAAAAGATCAAGCTCGGGGGAGTTATCCTTACCTCGGTTCTATCAGACCCTTCGGGTTACGGCAGGATCATAAAGGAGGAGGGAACGGACAGGATCCTGCGCATAGTCGAGGAGAAGGAGGCGAGCCCTCAGGAAAGAAACGTAAGGGAGGTAAACGGGGGACTTTACCTGTTCTACACACCCTACCTTCTCGAAGCTCTGTTCAAGATAAAACCCAGCGAGAGAACCGGGGAGTTATACCTTACGGATGCGGTCGACTACATGGTGCGCAAGGGCTACGAGATAAGAAGCTTCATGGCTTCCGATCCCACGGAGGTTCTGGGTGTAAATACCAGATGGGAGCTTGGTTTTGCCGAAAACATCCTCAGGCTTAAACTTGTAAAGTTCTGGGCGCAGAAGGGTGTAACCTTCCACATGCCCGAGACCGTGTGGGTGGAACCTGACGTTACCCTCGCCGAAAACGTTGAGGTGTTTCCGGAGGTTATGCTCAGGGGCAAAACAAAGGTGGCTGAAAACGCGGTGATCGGTAAGGGAAGCATCATCGAAGATTCGGAGATAGGGGAGGGCGCGGTCGTGGAACCTTTCTCCTACGTAAAGGACAGCGTGATCGAGAAGGGAGCGAGGATCGGACCCTTTGCCCACCTGAGAAACGGAACAGCCGTCGGGGAGGGAACCGAAATAGGCAACTTCGTGGAGGTGAAGGCGAGCACTATAGGTCCTGGTGTAAAAGCCAAGCACCTTGCCTACATAGGCGACGCTCAGATCGGTGCGGGAGCCAACATATCCGCGGGTGTGGTTACCGCCAACTACGACGGCAGGAGAAAACACAGGACCTACATAGGGGAAAGAGCCTTTGTAGGAAGCAACTCCCTCCTCATAGCTCCCATAAGACTGGGTGCCCTCTCCTACGTAGCCGGAGGCTCCGTTGTAACCAGAGACGTTCCCGAAGGCGCCCTCGCCATCGAGCGGGCACGCCTGAGGATCCTGAAGGACAGGGGCAGGGAAAAGCTGGAGGACTAACCGCTCCTTTGATTTATAAGGAAGATATCAGCGTATATCTTTCCGAGGATATCGGTCATCTCAGAGTCGCTGTTTTCGAGTTCCACCACCACGGTGCCGTTAAAGCTCCTGACCACGCGCCCCTTAAGCTGAGCCTGTGTATCCCTGTAGGAGAGCTGAACGTTGCAGTTCTGAGGTGAGAGATCCACCCCCGTATCGATGCTGAGGGAAGCCATGCTCAGATCCACTACCTTGCCCGTGTAATGTCCTGTCCTGCAGGCGAGCTCCGCCTCCACATCGAGGATACCCTCGACCTTTACCCTCGGAAGCTTCCTCCTGTCCTCCGTAACGTAGTCCAGTCGCGCCGGTATAAAGCGCCCCCCCGGACTGAGAATCCTCAGCTCACCTATCAGCGGTTTCTCGTTTTCTATGAGAACAAACACAACGCTTCCCCTGCTCAGACGCTCCGTTATGTTCGTCGGAAAGATGTGCTTGAGGCGAACCTCTTCAGGTGTCAGAGGGTAAACGTTGAAGGTAACGGGAACAGCACCTCTGTCGGTGCTGACGAACCCCCTGTAACGCCTACCCGATCTGAAGAGTGCTCTTGAATCCGTCACTCATATACCTCCTGAGGATCTGATAGTAGTAGTTTATCTTTACCATCATCATATGAGCCTCCCTCGTCCTGCCCGCTCTGTCGGGATGATGAAGGCGAACAAGCTCCCTGTAGCGTTTCCTGATTTCCTCCTCGTCGAGCTCTTCGAGTCCAAAGAACTTTAAAGCTTCGTTTATCCGGACAGGGTGCTTTCTCGGATTCCTGCAAAAACCCCAGTAGGTCTTTACGTAGGTTCTGAAGAGGTGTCTCTTCGAGTTCCTCACCTCCTCGAAGGAGGAAATTATGGTGGAGGGAGGAAAGTAGAAGATAAGGTCCCTTATTATAGCCCTGTCGAACCACTCCCTCAGAAACTCCTCCTCTCCGAGGTGGCTATACTCCTTGAAAAGCTCGTAGAAGGAGGATATGAACTGATTTAACCTGTTTTCGTACATGTATTCTATAACCTTCCTGCAGAAGGAGCTCATCCTACTCCCTCTGAGACCCTCTTCTCTATAATTCTTCTTGTATCCTGCGTCAGGTTAAGGAGGGACTCGATCTTCGAGGACACCTCCTCGTACTTACCCTTGAGAGACTCCATCCTGTACTGAACCAGGTGGAAAAGCTCCTCCACGCTGGAAGCCTGCTCCTTCTGAAGGCTTGCCTCCTTTGCAACCTCGCCGATGTGCTTCCTTGCCTCCATCACGCGCTTCTCTATGTTTTTCAGAACGCTGTCTATGCTCTCCGTGAACTCCATCGTTTTGCTGGCAAGCCTCCTCACCTCCTCCGCCACAACCGCAAAGCCTCTTCCCACCTCACCGGCACGCGCCGCCTCTATGGCGGCGTTCAGAGCGAGGAGGTTCGTCTGCTCGGAGATTTCGTTTATAAGGGACAGGATTCTGATGATGTTCTCCGACTGATTGCTCAGCTCCCTTATAAGCTCCAGATCCCTCTGGAGCTCCTCCTCGGTTCTGGCTGAGATCCTGTGCATCTCCCTCACCATCTCAAGACCGTTGCTTACTATGCTGGAAACCTCATCGAGCTCGCTGAAGCTCGCTGCAGCCTGAGAGGAGATTCTGTTTATCTCTTCAAGTATGGGGTCGAGTCGTTCCCTTAGGTTTTCGAGACATCCGATCGTATCGGGAACCTCTTTCCTTTTGAAGATCACGTACTCCGGCGTTCTCCTCAGCACTTCTATATCTTCGAGGGCTTCCTCGATAGATCTCCCCTGGAGGAGCTCCCTTGCCGCGGAGTTCAGGAAAACGGGCTTTCCCTCTTCGAGGATAGCCACCCCCTCCTCCAAGGAGTTGAGTATGTCCCTCAGGAGAAGGTTTTCCTTTTCAGCCTCCTTCACCGTTCCCTCCTGTTTATCACTTGAATATCTTTTCCATCTTCTCCTTTAAAACTTCGGGCGTAAAGGGCTTTACTATGTAGTTGTTCACACCAGCCTTCAGAGCCTCCATAACGTTTTCCTTCTTTGCCTCCGCAGTTACCATCAGGACGGGAAGGGCTTTGAGTTCCTCGTCCGACCTTATCTCCTTGACGAGCGTGAGCCCGTCCATCTCGGGCATGTTCCAGTCCGTTATGACGAAGTCGAACTTCTCCTTCTTCAACTTTGCCAGCGCCTGCTTCCCGTTTTCCGCTTCCTCTATGTTGCTGTAGCCAAGCTGGTTCAGGATCGTCTTTATGATCCTTCTCATGGTGCTCATGTCATCGACCACGAGGATCCTTATGTTCGTTGGGGGCATGGGCATCCCTGTCCTCCTTACAGTCCGAACTCCTCGAGGAGCTTGTCCACATCGCTCTGATCTATCCTCTCTCTGGAGAGAAGCTCGCTGACCTTTCCTTTTATACCAGAGACCTCTTCCTCTTTCAAGTCTTTACCCGCAGTAACCTGAGAAACGATGATATCCAGAAGGGAGCTCTTCAGCTTTTCGAGAACCTGAAGGACAAGCCTCAGCTGCTGACCGGCGAGGTCGTGAAAGGACATGTGGGTGTAGAGCTCGAGGAGGGTGTTTATGTTCTCATCGTTCTTTGCCTTTATGGATTCGAGCTTCTCCCTTACCTTCGGTGTGGGTCCCAGAGAGAGGAGGAAGTCCACATCCTTGCTTATGGCTTCGGAGTTTCTGTTGATCACTTCGAGGAGATTCATTATGGTGTGGGAGGTCTGCTCCAGAAAGAGCATCACGTCCTCTATGTTCTTCGCCGTCTCGGGAAGCAGCTGGGAGCTTTCACTTACGGGTTTTTTGATGCCTTCTATTACGTTCTCCAGCTCTCTGACGTTTTCCAAAAGCTCCCTTATTATCTCGTCCAGCTCCTTCATGCTATACCCCTCGGCACCGCTTCGCTAAACGATTTTATCTTAACCGCCTTGTGTCCTCCGGACTCACCGAGGATCCCTTCGAAGAAGGGAACCCCCGCCACCTTAATTAAAACGGACTCAGAGGCTTTCCTGTTTAGGGGGATGAAGTCCCCCTCCTTCAGCTCGAGAACCTCCCCCACGCTCATCCTGAAGAGGGGAAAGACCGCCTCGAGGATCACAGGGGTGGTCATAAGGGTGGAGAGGATGACGTCCCTGAAGCCTCCGCTTTCCGATTCGGCGGTTCTGAGCAGATCCTTTATGGGTTCTATTGTCTTCATGGGTATCGCGAGGTAAACGTTTCCCTTGAACCCCTCTATCTCCACCTCGAGGGTAACGACGATGACGATCTCGTTTCTGCTTATGGTTATAAGCCTGCGGGGGTTATCTTCTATACCGACGAACTGTATGTCCCCCTCCCTGATAAGCTCCCGCCACGCGACATCGAGGTGTCTGGATAGGATGGATATAAGGTTGTTCACTATCTTCATCTCGAACTTTGTGAAGCTCTTTCCCTCCACTTTGTAGGGCTGAGCCGGTCCTCCGAAGATGATGCTTATGATCGTATAAATCAGCCTTGTGTCTAAAACCAGATACATTCTGCCGTTGAGGGCTTCGATGCTGAGCACCGCTATGGCGGCTGGCAGGGGGATCTTCAGAACGAAGTCGGATATCTTCTCCGTCTTTATATCAGAAATGGATATGGTGTCGAGGTTAAAAACCATACCCCTCAGCTCCGCTGTTGCGGACGCTATCCAGCGGTTTATGACCTGCTCGAGCTTGACCAGCCTCGTGGGGGAGATCCTTTCGAGCTCGTCTATGTTAAAGGGTTCGTATTTAAGCTCCTCCTTTTCCTCCTCCTCCTCTTTTCCGAGACTCTGAAGGAGAAGATCTATCTCTTCCTGAGAGAGGAAATCCTCCTCCGCCATAAGGTAAAAATATAACAGAAGGATTATGATCCGACTAATAAATTTAACCGTTCTCCGGAGGTTCGACAGATGGCGCTTTACAGCATAACCGAGGAAAACCTCAGACTCAGAAGGGAGTTCATGAAGTTCTCCGTCCGTGAGGTCTCCCTGCTCGCCCAGCTTTACCCCTGGGCAAAAAAATACGGACCACGTATCGTCAGGGAGTTCTACGATGTTCAGTTTTCCTTTCCCGAAACGAGGGAGTTCCTGCAGAAGGTCGCCGATGAGAAGGGTATATCTCTGGAGGAGCTGAGGAGGAGACTCGAGAAGACTCAGCTCGAGTACTTCATGGACATATTCGAGGAAGCACGGCGGGGTGGGAACTTCGGAATCTCCTACTTCGAACGGCGTCTCAGAATAGGGAGCATCCACAACGTGCTGAACCTCCCCATGAAGTGGTATATCGGAAGCTACGGACTCTATATGGATTTCGTTATAAGGTATCTGCGGGAGCACTTCAAATTCAGACCGGGTTTCAGAGAGAGGGCTGTGAACGCCCTGAGCAAGGTGTTTATTTACGACATGCAGAGCGTTTTCGATGCCTTCTTCTTCGATTTCCTGAAGGACGTGGACGTAGACATAGAGAACATAGAGATCTCCGATCCCAGGAAGGATCTCTCCGACTTCTACGCAGATCTGAAAACCCTTGTAAAGCATAGAATAGAGGAGAGAGCCAGAAAGCTCGAGGAGGTTATCAGGGAGCTGTCCGTTGCCATGGAAAAGCTGAGCGAGGGGGATCTGACGGTGAGGGTCAGTGTGAGCGAGGGGGAGTACGCGGAGCTTTACAGAAACTTTAACACCATGGTGGTGAAGTTGAAGGAGATACTGGACAGAACCTACACAAGCTCCAGCGACCTCACGGACAGGACCATAGACCTCTCCGAGATAGCCTACGGTATGGAGCGCAACATAAAGGGGCTTTACGAACACATAAACTCCATATCTACCTCCTCAGAGGAGTTTTCTGTAATAGTCAAGCAAAACGCCGAGAACATAGTGGAGGCACGAAGCCTTGTGGAAAGTATGTACACCACATTCACCCAGAGCCACCAGACGCTGGAGGAGCTCATAAAGAGGATGAAGGATATACACACCTCGGTGCAGACCTACTCAGAAGTCATAAGGGCGCTGAGCAGATCCGTCGACAGAATAGGAGAGATAACGGGCACCATCAACTCCATAGCTGAGCAAACGGGGCTTCTCTCCCTTAACGCTGCCATAGAGGCTGCCCGGGCCGGGGAAGCTGGCAGAGGGTTCGCGGTCGTCGCCGACGAGGTGAGGAAACTCGCCGAGAGAACCTCAGAGTCAGCCAAGGATATAATCGAAATCATCGAAGGCATAGGAGACTCGACCGCCCGGGCGGTGGAGCTCATAACGGAGATCCTGGAGGCTGTGGAAAAGGGAATGGAGGTTTCCGACAAGGCGAGCGAGGCTATCTCCGCTCTGGCTGAAAAGATGAAGGATGTGGAGGAGAGAATATCCGCCCTGACAGCGGCTGGAGAGGAGGAGGCGAGCACAGCCAACCAGCTCGCCCAGTCC
>DRNB01000101.1 GCA_011375045.1 Aquifex aeolicus | reverse complement strand
TTCTCCGGTCTGATGCTCTCCATGATAATCTTCGGATTCATAGGAGGTATAACGGGCGTTGTTAACGGTATGGAGCAGACCAACATAATAGTCCACAACACCCTCTCTGTTCCCGGCCACTTCAAGGGTGCGGTCGTCGGCGGAACGGTTCTCGCCTTCATGAGCGTAACCTACTACCTCATACCTCTGCTCTTCCGAAAGAAGATAGCCTTCTACGGACTCGCCAAGTTTGTTCCCTGGCTCTTCGGTATAGGAATAGTCATAATCGCCGTTTCAATGTACATACTCGGTGCCTTCGGCATACCGAGAAGACACTGGGATATAACCTTCTCGGGAGGACCCTTTACCTTCACCTTCAACCCCGTGATGGACTTCTTCTGGGCTCTCTTCGGTATCGGAGGCATTATGGCTGTCATCGGAGCCCTTATCTGGATACTTCAGGTTGTCGTATCCGTATTCTTCGGTCAGCCCTTCAGGGGACCGCAGGATCTCCAGATTCCCATAGCGGAGCCTCCTCCCCCCGGTGAAGAGAATCACGAAGGCTTCGTCGCGCCCGGCACCTTTGTTCTGGTGCTTCTGTTCATAACAGCCTTCATCATATTCGTGGCGCTTAACTACGGATGGCTCTCCGCCATGTGGGAGGTAAGATAGCCCATGGCTCCCCTCCTTGTCCCCTTCCTTCTCTCCCTCCTTTTAACATCCTTTTCCGGGGAGAGGGACCTTACACCGAAGGCGGACTTCGTCCTGGGAAACAAACTTCCCGATGTAAAGGTGGTGGATGAGGAGGGAAGAGAGCTGAACCTCAGCGAGGTTGCGGGAGGGGAGGTCTTCCTCCTCTCCTTCATATACACGAGATGTGCTTCCGCCTGCCCCATGATCGTCGAGGGCATAAAGAAAGCCCTCGGACCAGCCGGAGGGGTAAAGGTTGTCCTTGTGGATTTCGATGAGAGAGACACTCCGGAGAACCTTAAAAAGTTCAGAGAGGAAAGGAAGATAGGAACCGATCCCCGCTGGAAGCTTGTCCTTGCAAAGGGGGATTCCCTGAGGAGTTTGACCAGAGCCGTGGACTTCAAATTCTTCTACGATGAGGACACGGATATGTTCGCCCACCCCAACGTCCTCATAGTGGTGTCTCCCGGCATGAAGATATCGGGCTACATGCTCGGGGTAACCTACGACAGCGACAAGCTCTCCGCCCTGATATCAAAGGCGAGGGCGGGTAAGGTGGCTCTGAACCCCATAAAGGGCGTTTTCCTGAAGTGCTTCAGATACGATCCCGTAACGGGAACCTACACCGTCGACTGGTCCTTCGTCGCCATGATTCTGGGAGGTCTCATTCCTCTGGGAGCTATGTTTTACTTCATATTCCTCAAAGACCTGATAGCCGGTCTGAGGAGAACTGCATGAGGCATTTCTTTTTATTTGGGAATATTTATGAGTTTATGGTCATAAACATAACGACGTACCCCTCTGGTGAATCTGTGCTTACTTATCTGATGCCAATCATAAAGGAGGAGGTAGAATTATGAGGGGTCTGAAAGCTGTTCTTGCGGTGGGTGTCCTATCCCTGAGCCTGCCCTTCGGGGCGTTAGCCAAGCCGGAGCTGTCTCCCCAGGAGTTGAAGAAGGCAACGCAGATTTACTTCGACCGATGTGCCGGGTGCCACGGAATGCTGAGGAAAGGCGCAACCGGTCCAGCCCTCACACCGGAAGCCATGAAGGAGAAAGGCTATACCCTCGAGGTGATAGAGGGATTCATATACAACGGAACGCCGGGGGGTATGCCGGACTGGGGCAGGCAGGGTATCCTCACAAAGGAGGAGACAAAACTTCTGGCAAAGTATCTGATGCACAAGCCCTCTGAACCACCCCTGATGTCCCTCTCGGAGATGATGAAGTGGTGGAAGATCATAGTTCCCCCCGAAGAGAGACCCACAAAACCCCAGCACAATCTGAACTGGAAGAACTTTATGGGGATAATCCTCAGGGACGTGGGTAAGGTTGCCATAGTAGACGGAGACACCAAGAAGCTCGTGAGTATAGTGGATACGGGGTTTGCGGTTCACATCTTCAGATCCTCCGGAACGGGACGCTACTTCCTGACCATAGGAAGGGACGGGAAAGCTACCCTCATAGACCTGTGGCTCAAGAAGCCCGACAAGGTGGCTGAGGTCAAGGTCTGTTACGATGCGAGATCCATCGATACGAGCAAGTACAAGGGACCCAAGGGAGACTTCATGGACAAACTTGCCATAGTGGGCTGTTACTGGCCTCCCAGCTTCGTTATCCTCGATGGTCAGACCCTCGAACCTCTCAAGATTGTAAACACGAGCGACTACACCTGGGACACCAACGAGTACGTCAGGGAGGCGAGGGTGGCTTCCATAGTCGCCTCTCACCACGATCCCGAGTGGATCGTCAGCAACAAGGAACCCGGCAAGGTTCTGATAGTGGACTACAAGGATCCCACCAACCTGAAGATGCACGTCATAGACGCTGAGAGATTCCTCCACGACGGTGGCTGGGACAGATCCAAGAGGTACTTCTTAGTTGCGGCAAACATGAAGAACAAGGTGGTGGTCATAGACAGCGTCGAGAAGAAGTTCGTTGCGGAGATCGAGACGGGGATAAAGCCCCATCCCGGAAGAGGTGCCAACTTCGTGCATCCTAAATACGGTCCCGTATGGTGCACGGGGCACCTGGGCTCCAACAACGTCGCCTGCATAGGAACGGACCCCGTAAACAGATCCCGTTACGCCTGGAAGGTGGTGGAGAACATAGAGCTTCCCGGATCCGGAGGCGGAACGCTCTTTATCAAAACACACCCCAAGTCCCCCCACATATGGGTAGACAGAACGCTCCACCCTGACTTCCAGAGGAATCTCTACGTGATAGACAAGGACACCCTCAAGGTTATAAAAACCATAGACGTTATCAAGGAGCTCAGGAAGCTGGGCTACAAGAAGATAGACGGAAGGATCGTCCACCCCGAGTTCGACATGCACGGAAAGGAGGTCTGGGTCTCTGTCTGGGGCAGAAAGGATAAGCCGACAGCCATAGTTGTCTTCGACGACAGAACCATGAAGATCAAGAAGGTTATAACCGGCGACTGGGTCAGAACCCCCACCGGCATCTTCAACGTTTACACGACGACCAATGATATCTACTGAGGTAGAAGACCATGGCTTCTCTCATCTCACTGCGCTCCCTCGTCCCCTCCCTTTCCCTTTTTTTTCTTTTTTTTAACCTCTCCTTTCCCGAGGATGGGAGAAGCCTTTACCTCAAACACTGTGCGGATTGCCACCACGAGGATCGGATAGGTAGAACCGCTCCGCCCCTTCTTCCGGAGTTTCTGAGGGGTAAGAGCGAGGACTACCTCTTCAGAGTTATTCGGGACGGTATCCCCGCCTCCACAATGCCTCCTTTCGGGTTTCTCCACGAGAAGGAGGTAAAGGCGCTGATCGACTTTATAAGGAAGCCGGCCTCGGAGGTGGTTTACGGACTCGCCCAGATAAGGGAAAGCTACAGGAGGGCTCCGGGCAGAGGTAAGGATCTGGAGCTGAGGAACCGGAAGAACCTGACCGTTGTCGTCGACAAGGGAAGCGGTAGCGTCTGGCTCATAGAGGACCTCCGGGTTCTGGACAGGTTCGTTTTCCCCAACGTTCACGGAGGTGTAAAGTTCTCTCCGGACGGCGAAAGGTTCTACGTCCCCTCCCGGGACGGAAGGGTGGCGGTTTACTCCCTGAAGGAGGGAAAG
>DRNB01000100.1 GCA_011375045.1 Aquifex aeolicus | reverse complement strand
GCGGCTCTGTCGCAGATCCGCTCCACGTCCGGCAGTATGTGGGTGCTGAAGAAGATGGTTTTCCCCCTGTTCCTGAGCTCCTCCATGAGATCCATAACAAGGCGCCTGCCTATGGGATCGAGACCCGACATGGGTTCGTCCAGTATCAGCAGGTCAGGTTCACCCACCACCACCTGAAGCAGACCAAACCGCTGGAGCATCCCCTTGGAGTACTCGGAGAGCTTCTTGTCCAGAGCCCAGTTTATCTGAAGCCGCTCCCCGTAGTAGTCCACCCTCCTCCGGAACTCCTCCGGAGCCACCCCGGAGGTGAGTTGAAGGAACTTCAGAAACTCCCAGCCCGTAACGTTGGCGTAAAAGTAAGGATGCTCCGGAAGAAAGCCCACCCTTCTTCTAACAGAGGGATCGCTGTGTTTCCTTCCGAAGATATAGACCTCCCCTGCGGTCGGTTTTATAAAGTCCATAACTATCTTCATGGTGGTGGACTTACCCGCTCCGTTGGGACCTATGAAACCGAAGATTTCTCCGGTGTTGACTGAGAGGGAAACCCTGCGTAGAAGAATTAGATTCCCTACTGTTTTTTTTAAATCTTTTACAGCCAATACAACTGCGGGAGTCATTAGATCATTTAATCACAGCGCACCCCGGGCGGGGTGCGCCGTTTACTGGATTACTGAGCGATCCATCCAAGATCACCACAAGTTACGCCGTTAAAATCATCATTATTTGGGGTAATACCAGGCGCACCTACAGGAATTGAACCCACAGTATCCCCTACAAAAGCATCATCCTTACATCTGTAAATAGACGTTGAATCAGAGTCCTTACCATATACCGTATCACCTTGGTTGTGGTGAGCGAGAGCTACGTAATTACTCAGATCATCGGTGGGTGTTGAAGCTACTACATCCACATTGTTGCTTACGGCTATACCTATTCCTACATTCTGCGTAGTACCGGGAATAGTTGCTGTAATTAAACCACCCGCTTGAGCTTCTGTAGCTGCTGGAGTTGGACCATCAACCACGGCACCGTTACCTCCCGTACTTCCACTACCTGGCAGAGTGTTTCCATCTTCGGTTACACCGTATATCATGTTGTCCGCAAAGAGCGCTTCCTGTGCTGTTGCCAGATTTCTCAGATCCGACTCCGCTGCGCTGTTAAAAGCCCGCATCCTGTACTTCGCAAACTGCGGTATGGCTATTGCCGCCAGTATGGCGATGATGGCGATGACAACGAGGAGCTCGATGAGGGTGAAACCCCTCTCCCTGTTGAGCCTCTCCGACCTTCTGAAGGCTTCGTAAAAGTCTCGCATGGCACACACCTCCTTTAAAATTTTTCACACTCTAAGCATAGTTATTTATCGTGAATAAAACGTGAAAGTTTAAGGGAGACGGAAGGAAACCCGGAGCGCAAACTGGTAAAATCTAAGAATAATCCCCCGGAGGAAGGGAATGAAGATCGAAATCGACAGGGAGATCTTTGAGGAAGCCCTCAGAAAAGCCCGGGAGGCTACGGAGAAGAAGTCCGCCCTGCCCATACTCACCAACTTCCTTCTGAGCGCAGAGGGAGACACCCTCACGGTGAAGGCTACGGATCTCGAGAACTACCTCCTCCTGAAGATCAGAGCGGACGTCCTGGAGGAAGGCTCCCTGTGCGTGAGCTCCCGGAGCCTCTCCGATATAGTCAGGAACCTCACCTCAGCCCTCATCCGGCTGGAGCGGGAGGAGGATCGGCTCATCATCACAGGCGGCAGGAGCCGGTTCAAACTGCCCACCGTTTCCCCCGAGGACTTTCCCGAGTTTCCCTCCCCTCCCGAGGGTGGAGAGAAGGTGGAGGGGAACCTGATCCTTCAGGGTATAGAGAAAACGGAGTACGCCATAGCAAAGGAGGAGACCAGAGTGTCCCTTCAGGGTATGTTCATGAGGGGACACGAGGACAGGATCCACTTCGTAGGTTCGGACGGACACAGGTTAGCCCTCTACGAGCCGGAGGGATCCTTCCCCTTCGAGCTCCTTGTTCCCCGCAAAAGCCTCAGGGTGATCCAGAGGCTCCTGACCGGCGTGGAGGAGATCAGCGTAGCGAGGAGTGAGGACGGGAGCTTTGCCTCCTTCAGCGGGGAGGACTGGAGGCTCGTGATCAGACTCCTGGAGGGTGAGTATCCTGACTACCTCGCGGTCATACCCACCGAGTTTGCGGCTGAGGTTCTCCTCGAGGTGGAGGAGGCACGGCGCGCCCTCAAAAGGCTCGCGGGACTCGGGGAGGGTAAGCTGTTCCCCGTGAAGATAGCGGTGGGGGACAACCTTGCGGTTTTCGAGTTTGCGGACCCCGAGTTCGGTGAGGGAAGGGAGGAGATCGACGTGGACTACACGGGTGAGCCCTTCGAGATAGGTTTCAACGGCAGATACGTCCTCGAAGCTCTGGACGCCTTCGACTCGGAAAAGGTCTGGTTCAGGTTCACAACTCCGGACACCGCAGCCCTGCTCGAAGCCGACGACTACGAGAAGGATCCTTACAGATGTATAATTATGCCGATGCGCCTTTAGGGGGGTCGATTCATGAGGTCTCTTTCTCTTTTTCTGAGTCTGTTTGTTCTCCTGCTTCCCCTGTGGGGAGCGGAGGTGAAGAAAAAGAAAACCTACGTTGCCAAAACGAAGAAAAGCGTCAAGTACAAGAAAAAGGCCGGATCCCGGAAGCCGGTCCGCTACCCTGTGAAGGTGAACACCTCCGTAAACGCGGAGGATCTGAAGCTCAACCAGATGATCAAGGACATCTATGAGTAAGGATAGCCTGAGGATCATAGAGGAACTCAAGCTCCGGCAGGGGGACACCTGGAGAGTCCTCAAGATAATGAGCGAGTTTGTTCAGGGTTTCGATGAACTCGCGGATATAGGACCTGCGGTAACCTTCTTCGGAAGCTCCAGAAGCAGGGAGCAGGACAAATACTACAGGCTGGCTTACGAGACCGCTTTCAATCTGGGAAAGCTCGGCTACACCATAATAACCGGCGGCGGACCCGGTATAATGGAGGCGGCAAACAGGGGAGCCCACGACAGCGGAGCGACCTCCGTGGGTCTGAACATAGAGATCCCCACGGAACAGCACCCCAACAGATACCAGAACCTTTCCCTGCGCTTCAACTACTTTTTCGTCCGGAAGGTCATGCTCCTCAAGTACTCCCTCGCCTACGTGATCTTTCCCGGAGGTTTCGGAACCATGGACGAACTTTTCGAAGCCCTCACGCTAATACAGACGGGAAAGAGCTACAGGTTCCCCCTGATCCTCGTGGGAGGGGAGTACTGGAAGCCCCTCTTGGAGTTCATGGAAAAGGTCATGGTGCGCTTTGGAACCATAAGCAGGGAGGATATAGACCTGATAAGTCTGGTGGAGACACCCGCCGAGGTAGCGGAGCTTATATACGAACGGAGCAGGGAGAAGTACCGCTACCTTCAGGAATACTACGGCGAGGAGACAGCCTTCATGGAGAAGCTCAGAAGGATCATGAGGAACCATGAGACTCTTGCACATAGCTGACCTTCACGCGGGAAAAACTCTGGGGAGGGTGAGCAGAAATCCGGACCTCCACCACGCCCTCGAGCAGGTGATCTCCCTGTGCCGGGAAAGCGGCGTGGATCTCCTCCTCATAGCGGGGGACGTGTTCGACAAAGCCAACCCCGACAACGAATCCAAGGAGCTGATCTTCGAATTCTTCCTGAAGCTCAGGGAGCTGAAAACCGAGGTGGTGGTGGTGGCGGGTAACCACGACAGCTACGACTTCATGAAGAGCATAAGGGGTCTCACAGAGCTTGCCAACGTTCACATCTACGACAGACCCAGCAGGGAGAGGTGCCTTTACGTCTCCGGAGATCTGAGGATCGCCTGTCTCCCCTACCCCTCGGAGAGGGTTCTGACCGCCGTGGGGGAGGATTCCCGCCTGCGTTACGCGGATCTCGTGGAAAAGTTCCTCTCCTACCTTGCGGAGAAGGCGTCGGAGGGCAGACGGAGGGTTCTCCTGACCCACCTTTTCATAGCGGGTGCCAGATACACCAACACGGAGAGGGAGGCGTCCCTGACCCAGCACTACGCCGTCCTGCCCGCAAGCCTTCCGGACACCTTCGACTACATAGCCCTCGGACACGTTCACAGGAACCAGAGGATAGAGGGCGCTTCCGTCTGCGCCTGGTATTCGGGCACCCTGTATCAGTTAGACTTCTCCGAAGCGGGGGAGGACAAGTTCGTCAACCTTGTTCTCCTGGAGGACGGACCACCGAGGGTAGAACCCGTAAGACTGGATCTCAGGAACCCCCTGCACGTCTTCGAGCTTACCCAGGGGGAAGCCGTCCGCAGAATCGGGGAGATGAAGGGCGTTTCGGGCTACATCAAGATAGTTCTCAGGGTGGAGGAGAAGGGATCCCTTCCCCTTGTGGTCGAGAAAATCAGAGAGGAGCTGGGGGAGAAAATCCTCAGGATCGAGCAGGTCTCCGAGTCCGGCAGGAGCGAGAGCTGGGACGTTCCACGGGGACTCGATCCCCTCCAGCTCTACCGGGAGTATCACAGGATCTCCTACGGAGGTAGCCTTCCCCGGAATATCGAAAAGGTCTTTCTGGAGCTTCTGAGCAGAGCGGAGGAGGGGGTATAATAGCCTAATCATGAGGTACGATGTGATAGTGATCGGCGGAGGAGCGAGCGGGCTTGCCTGTGTTCTCACCCTTGCCTCCGCAAGGGGTAGAGGATGGGAGTGGGCTGAGGACAGACGCTATCTTCTTCTGGATACGGGGCGCTCCGATATGAACAGGGCTCTCTTCAAAAACGTGCCCGGCGTGGAGGAGGGGACCTACGGAAGGGATCTTCTGAAGAAGCTGGAGGAGCAGGTTCGCAGGTGGGGAGGTGTTGACTTCCTCCAGGAGAAGGCTGTAAAGGTGGAAGGGGAAAAGGGAAACTTCAGGGTGCTGAGCGAGGGAGGAAGGGAGTTCACCTCCGAGTTCGTTGTTCTGGCAACGGGCTTTCACAGGTTCGATATAGAGTGTGAGGGGGTCAGGGTCGTCGAGAACACCCGCTCGCCCAAACCGGGCAGGATCATGATAGAGCACGATGGAAGCTACAGGGTAAGGGACGGACTCTTTGTGGCGGGTCTGCTTGCAGGTGTAAGTTCCATGTTCGCAACCGCGGCGGGGTCCGGCGTTCAGGTAGCCATCGATATCCTCTCCGAGTGGGCGGGATCTCCGGTGGTGGTCCACGACGTTCCTCCGGAAGATTGATTCTGAAACTCGTTGTCTCCCTGCTCATCTCCGGAGCTTTCGGGGCGATCCTGCTCTACCTTATACCTCCGGAGGAGCTTCTGAGGGTTTTTTCCTCCGCGGGCGCGGAGACCTTCCTCCTCTCCTTTATCCTCTACAGCCTCTCTCAGGCAGGAAGAACCCTGCGCTGGAAGATCCTCCTCGGAGACGCCCCCTTCGGGAAGCTGTTTCTCGTAAACTCCGCAAACATACTCTTCAACAACCTGCTGCCCGCACGCACGGGGGAGCTAAGCTGGTTTTACTACACCCGCAGGCTCGGGCTCGGTCTGGGTATATCCCTGTGGTCCTTCCTTGCGGGAAGACTTTACGATCTCCTCGCCCTCTGTGCTCTCTTCCTGATCTCCTACCTGCTCGTATCCGCCCCTATTCTTCTCCTTCCCGGCATCGGCGCGCTTCTGACGGTATCCCTTCTGATTCCCTACCTCAGACTGATCCTGCCGGTCCGGGGAAAGCTCGGCGAGTTCAGGACTTTCCTCGACAGAGAGCTTACCCCTGCCGTGTCCCTTAAGCTGCTGATCGCCTCCCTCCTCAGCCTGCTTCTGAAAGCCCTCTCCCTTTACGTGCTTGTAAATCATCTGCTTGAGGTGGATCCCTTCCTCTTCACCTTTGGCTTTGCGGGGGGTGAGCTGACCACCGTCCTGCCCGTTCACGGTTTTATGGGTTTCGGAACCTATGAGGCGGGTTTTGTCCTCCCCCTCAGGGCTACGGGACTGGAGGTGAAGGAGGCTCTGAAGGCGGGGTTCTTAGCCCATACGTTTCTGCTGATCTCTTCCTTCCTGTGGGGTGCGCCCGCTACAGCGCTCCTGCATACTCACTCTCGTAAATCTCCCTGACCCTGAGACGTGCCCACTCTATTGCGGAGATCACCCCATCGACGTCCTC
>DRNB01000099.1 GCA_011375045.1 Aquifex aeolicus | reverse complement strand
GAATATGGGAAACCCCGCTATGTAGTTCTTTGTGCCGTCGAGGGGATCCACAAACCACACGAACTCCCCCTCCAGCTCACCCCCTTCCTCCTCCCCCACTATCCTGTGATCGGGAAAGCACCGGGACAGGTACGCTCTTATCCTCTCCTCCGAAGTCCTGTCGACGAAGCTCACAAAGTCCTTCTCAGCCTTCTCCTCGACGCTCTCGCTCCCGATTCGGCGGAAGTTCTCCCTGAGAACCTGCCCCCCTATAAGCGCCGCCTCCTTCGCGGAGCGAACGAACTCTTCGACGTTCATCTGCACCCCAATTATTTTAAGGGAGCCGAGCTTCCCGAAGCGCCCCCATTTCCCCCGAAATTTGCAGAGCTGAGTTGAAGTAACTTTATTAAACTAATAAAGGGATTTTTCAGGAATCGACAGGAGGTCTCCCGATGTTTAAAAAGCTTCTGGTTGCGAACAGAGGTGAGATAGCCTGCAGGATCATCCGGGCTGCCAAGGAGTTGGGTATCCAGACCGTTGCCATATACAACGAGATAGAGGGAACAGCCCGCCACGTGAAGATGGCGGATGAAGCCTACATGATAGGGGTCGATCCCCTCGACACCTACCTTAACAAGCAGAGGATAATAGACCTCGCCCTCGAGGTGGGAGCGGACGCCGTGCATCCGGGTTACGGTTTCCTTGCGGAGAACGCGGAGTTCGCCCGGATGTGCGAGCAGGCGGGTATAACCTTCGTGGGACCCCCCTGGCAGGTGATAGAGCTGATGGGGGACAAGGCGCGCTCCAAGGAGGTCATGAAGAAGGCGGGTGTTCCGGTCGTTCCCGGCTCCGACGGGATCCTGAAGGATGCGGAGGAGGCAAGAGCCTTAGCCAGGGAGATAGGTTACCCCGTTCTGCTCAAAGCGACCGCCGGAGGCGGTGGCAGGGGAATAAGGATATGCAGAAACGAGGAGGAGCTTCTCAAGAACTACGAGAGCGCCTACAACGAGGCTCAGAAAGCCTTTGGCTGCGGAGACCTTCTGCTCGAAAAATACATAGAGAACCCCAAGCACATAGAGTTTCAGGTTCTCGGGGACAAGTACGGGAACGTTATCCACCTCGGGGAGAGGGACTGCTCCATCCAGCGGAGAAACCAGAAGCTCGTGGAGATCGCCCCCTCCCTCCTTTTAGACGAGGAGAAGAGAGCCTACTACGGGGAGATAGTTGCCAGAGCGGCTAAGGAGATAGGCTACTACAACGCGGGAACCATGGAGTTCATAGCGGACGAGCAGGGGAACCTCTACTTCATAGAGATGAACACGCGGATACAGGTCGAGCACCCCGTTACGGAGATGGTTACGGGGGTGGATATAGTCAAGTGGCAGATCAGGATAGCGGCGGGTGAGAAGCTGAGGTATAAACAGGAGGACATCACCTTCAAGGGTTTCTCCATAGAGGTCAGGGTGAACGCGGAGGACCCCAAACAGAACTTCGCCCCCTCCGTAGGCATGATAGAGAGGTACTACGTTCCCGGAGGATTCGGTATAAGGGTGGAGCACGCGGCTTCGAGGGGCTTCGAGGTAACCCCCTACTACGATTCCATGATCGCAAAGCTGATCGTGTGGGCGCCCACCTGGGAGGTGGCGGTGGATCGGATGAGGGCGGCTCTCGAAACCTACGAGATAACCGGCGTCAAGACGACCATACCCCTGCTCATCGAGATAATGAAGGAGCCGGACTTCAGGGCGGGAAGGTTCACCACAAAGTACTTAGAGGAGCACCCTCAGGTTTTCGATTACAGGGAGCACAGAGACAAGGAGGACTACGTTGCCCTTATATCCGCGGTGATCGCCTCCTACCACGGACTGTGAGGTTCGAAGGCATGAGGGCGGGGGTCGATCGACCTGAGCTATATCATTATCATGCCAGCATCCGGAAAGTTAACCTTTATAAGCCCCTCAGGGAGGCTCCGGTTAGGGTAGAGTTTTAAAGACATTTTATAGACTTAAGGAGGTAGTTAAATGGTCGAGCTTCTGGAGGAGATCAGGGAGAAGATGAAGGAATACGAGCGAAAAGGGGTGAGGAAGAAGATCCTCATCTCGGATCTCACCCCCAGGGACGGTCAGCAGTGCAAGCTGGCAACGCGGGTGCGGACGGAGGACCTCCTCCCCCTCTGTGAAAAGTTGGACAGGTGCGGTTTCTACGCTGTGGAGGTGTGGGGCGGAGCTACCTACGACGTTTGCCTCAGATATCTGAAGGAGGATCCCTGGGAGAGGCTCAGGCGCATCAAGGAGGTTATGCCCAACACAAAGCTCCAGATGCTCTTCAGGGGTCAGAACATAGTGGGTTACAAGCCCAAGAGCGACAAAACGGTCAAGAAGTTCGTGGAAAAGGCGATAGAAAACGGGATAACGGTGTTCAGGGTCTTCGACTCCCTCAACGACAACAGAAACATAGAGGTAGCCGTGAAGGCTATAAAGGAGTTCGGAGGAGAGGTTCACGCTGAGATAAGCTACACCAGATCTCCGGTGCACACCTACGAGAGGTGGATGGAGTACGGCAGGGAGCTTGCAGATCTCGAACCCGACTGGATATCCTTCAAGGACGCCACCGGCATTATGCCCCCCTTCGAGTGCTACATGATAATCAAGGGTCTGAAGGAGGCTACGGACGGAAAGATACCCGTTCTGCTCCACAACCACGACATGAGCGGTATGGCAACCATAAACCACATGATGGCGGTCCTCGCCGGGGTCGATATGCTGGACACGGTGCTCTCACCCCTCGCCTTCGGATCCTCCCACCCGGCAACGGAGACCATAGTAGCCGCTCTGCAGGATACCCCCTTCGACACAGGTCTCGATCTGAGCAGGATAGCCGAGGCGGCGGAGGAAGCCAAGAAGATAAAGAAGAAGTACAGGAAGTACGAGACGGAGTACGCCGGTGTAAACGCCAAGGTGCTCATCCACAAGATACCCGGCGGGATGATCTCCAACATGGTCGCCCAGCTGATGGAGGCAAACGCTCTGGACAAGATGGAGGAAGCCCT
>DRNB01000098.1 GCA_011375045.1 Aquifex aeolicus | reverse complement strand
GAGCTACCTCGAACACGGGAAGCTGGGGAACGCCGTTTTCAGCCTCTTTGTCCGTAAGCTACCCCAAGAGAGAAACTTCCTGGTCTCCTGCGGCCTCGAGACGCTGCTGAGTTACCTCGAAAGGTTCAGATTCGGAGACAGGGAGCTGAGCTATCTGAAGAGCCTCGGGAAGTTTTCCTCCTCCTTTCTCGACTACCTCCGGGAGTATGAGTTCAGGGGAAACATCTACGCCATCCCCGAGGGGAGGATAGTCTTCCAGAACGAACCCCTCCTTCAGGTGGAAGGTTCCCTCCCCGACGTTCAGATCCTCGAAACGCTGGTCATAAACACGATCCACTTTCAGACAGTCATAGCCTCCAAGGCTATCAGGAGCTACCTCGTGTCCCGGGGAGCTTCTCTGGTCGACTTCGGATTCAGGAGAGCCCACGAGCTCTCCGCAGGCGTTTATGCGGCGAGGGCAAGCTACGTGGCGGGCTTTGCGGGGACGTCCAACCTCGAAGCGGGAAGACGCTTCGGAATACCTGTCTTTGGAACGGTTGCCCACTCCTACATAATGGTCTTCGACGAGGAGGAGGAAGCCTTCAGAGCCTTTGCGGAGAGCTTCCCTAAGAACGCGGTCTTCCTCCTCGATACCTACGACACCGTCTCCGCTGCAAAAAAGGTGGTCCAGCTCGCCGGGGAGGGTGTCCCCGTCGTGGGGGTCAGACTCGACAGCGGGGATATACCAGCCCTTTCAAAGGAGGTGCGCAGGATCCTCGATGAGGCTGGGCTCAGAGACGTAAAGATAATAGTGAGCGGCGGCGTCGACGAGTACAGCATAGAGCGCTGGTTCTCCCAGGGATCCCCCATAGACGCCTTCGGCGTGGGAACGAAGTTCATAACGTCCGCAGACGCCCCCTATCTGGACATAGCCTACAAGCTGGTGGAGTACGAGGGCAAGCCCAAGGTGAAGACGAGTCCGGGAAAAGCTACCTTCCCCTACAAGCGGCAGGTGTGCAGACACTACAGGGACGGTATCATGGAGTATGACGAGGTTATCCGCTACGGGGAACCCTCCCGGGGAGAGGAACTTGTCCGGAAGGTTGTGGAGTCCGGAAGGCTGAGGGAGGAGCTTCCGGATCTGAAGAGGATAAGGGAAACGCTGATGGAGGATCTGCACAGACTACCACCGCATCTAAAGTCCCTAAAAAAGGGAGAGTATGAGGTTATCATTAAATAGTAGTGCCCGTAGCTCAGATGGAGAGAGCACGGGGCTCCGGACCCCGGGGTCGCGGGTTCAAGTCCCGCCGGGCACACGAAAACAGGTATGGATCTTCTGAGGATTATAGAAGAAAGGCTGACAGGGGAGCTGAACCCCAAGGTAAAGCTCGTCCTCGAAACGGGAAGATACCTTATAGACGGCGGGGGAAAGAGACTGAGACCCCTTTTAACCGCCCTCGCCTGTGGGATGTGTGGGGGCGATCCCCAGAGGGCTATACCCTTAGGCGTGGGTCTGGAATACATACACGCAGCCTCCCTCCTCCACGACGATGTGGTCGACGGAGCTTCCCGAAGGAGGGGAAGGACCTCCGCAAACGTCATCTTCGGCAACGGAACAGCGGTCCTCACGGGAGATTACATGTATGCGAAGGCTCTTCACCTCTTCACCACCTACGGAACCGTGGAGATGATAAGGAGGGTAAGCGAGGCGGTTATGGAGATGGCGGAGGCTCAGGTTTTAGAGCTGAGTAAGATCGGGGATCTCATATCCGAGGAGGAGTACTTCAGGATAATAGACGGAAAAACGGCGGTTCTGTTCGGAGCCTGTATGGCTGTGGGGGGAATGGCGGGGGGAAGCACGGAGGAAGACAAACTCCACAGGATAGGTCTGCACTTGGGGCGCGCCTTTCAGCTGATAGACGACCTCCTCGACTACGCGGGCGATCCGGAGAAGACGGGCAAGCCTGTGGGAAACGATCTGAGGGAGGGTAAAGCCACCTACCCCCTTCTCTCCGTTCTGGACAGCCTCGACAGGGAGGAGGTGGAAAACCTCCTGAAGAGGATCGATCCCTCTCAGGGTAGCATCGAGGAGCTGAGGAGGAAGGTTATAGAGCTGGGGGGGGACAGAAGGACGAGGGAGAGGGCACAGCAGGAGCTGGGCAGGGCGCTGGATCTGCTCAGGAGCTTTCCCCGGAATTCCTACAGGGATGAGCTGGAGAGGATCATGGAGTTCGTTATCCTCCGAGAACTCTGATGAGGATGAAGCTTATGTTGTCGCTCCCACCCCTGTAGGCTTTTCTGAAGAGGCACCCGGCTGTCTCCTCCTCCCTCAGGGAGGTGCAGTCCTCCATCTCCTTCAGGGACATCTCCCCCCACAGACCGTCCGAGCATAGGAGAAGGAGATCCCCTTCCCTCACATCCACGGGTCTTGTGTAGATCAGAAGCTCGTCCGGATAGCCCCCCATCAGAGCGGAGGTCAGCAGGTTTCTAAGGGGGTGTTCCCTCAGGTCCTCCTCCCCGATAGCTCCCCTTCTGAAGAGCTCGTAAGCCTCCGTGTGATCCTCCGTGAGTCTGAGGAGGCGATCCCGTCTCAGGTAAACTCTGCAGTCTCCCACGTTGAAGACGAGGGCACCCCTGTCCGTCAGGGAAACGCCAGCCACCGCGGTTCCCATACCCCTGCACCTGCTCTCCCTCTCCACGTATGCGTCGAGGAACTCCTTAGCCTTTGCAAGCTCCCGCTGTATATCCTCGGG
>DRNB01000097.1 GCA_011375045.1 Aquifex aeolicus | reverse complement strand
TTGCAACCTCCTCATCGCAGGGACAGTGGTATTCGATCTCCTTCAGTCCTATGAGCTGGGGATCGAGGTCCTCCAGGAGATCGGTCGCTATGTCCTCGGGTCGCTTACCCTGCTCCATCATCTCCGTAAGGGGAGGCATCTGCAGGGTTCTGGTTTCGAGGAGGTCGATTACCCTGTCGCTTGTTCCCCCGAGGGTCTGCAGAAGGAACCCGCCCGCCTGTCTGACCCTTCCGTCCTCCCCCACCAGAACACCTATGCCCACGGCTGAGGGTATCTGCTCGGACTGGGTAAGGTAGTAGGCTATGTCCTCCGCTATCTCCCCCGACACAAGAGGCACAACGCTGGTGTAGGGGGTTCCCATCCTGAGCTCCTTAACCACCGTGAGCGTTCCCTCCCTACCCACCGCCCTTCCCACGTCGAACTTTCTCCTGCCCTCCTTTTCCCTCACAAAGGTCTGCAGACGGGGGTTCTCTATGAAGCCCCTCACCCTTCCCCTGCCGTCCGCCTCCGCGACTATCAGACCCGCAGGTCCTCCTCCCTCTATCTTCAGGAGGATCTTCTGATCCGTGGCGTGTTTGATCAGAGACGTGAGGAGCAGGGCTCCTATGAGCGCTCTGCCGAGCACGGCTGTGGACAGGGGGGACAGATTGTGGATCCTTCTGGCGGTTTCGACCACCCGGGTAGCTCTCACCACGTAGAGCCGGGCTGGTTCCTCTCTGGGAACGGCTATAACCATGTAGTCTCTGTCCTCGAAGAACCTCCGGAGATCGTCCCTCGTCTGGAGGGTCAGCTCCCTGCGGATCATGCCTTCGGGTCCCCGCCGCGGTATATGTAGATCCTGACCTTTCCGGAGACACGATCCTCCGTGAGGACGACCACATGGGTGGGGTTCTCTATGGGCTTGTTCTTGCTCACTATGTCGCCCGCCCTGTCGAGGTAGAACACGTCCCCTTCTCTGTGGAGTGAGGGTTCGAAGCTGCTGAGGGGAAGCACCTTCAGCTCCATGTCCGCGGTTCTGTAGCCGTAAACGAGACCGAGCAGGAAGGAGAAGACCTTTTTACCCTTCGTGTTTACGGGTCTCACAGGGTTAGATTATATCCTTCTCTTCCTCCGGAGGTAGGCGGGAACCTCCTCCTCAGGCTCCACGGGGTTTATGGTTTCCTCAGGAACCGCCCTCTTCAAGCTCTGGGGTTCCCTCCTTATAACCCTGAACATCGTGTCCTCCTCTTCCTTTTCGGCTTCGCTCCTGTCGAAGTCCGTTGCCACCACAGCGACCCTCAGGAGGTTCTCCGCCCCTTCCTCCAGAACAGCACCGAAGATGACGAGGGGTTCGTTGTGGGCTCTGTCCCTTATGCTGTTTATGACGTGGCTCGCTTCATCGAAGGAGATGTTCTCCCCCACCCAGAGGGTTACCAGAATTCTTCTGGCGCCGTCTATGGAACCTCCCTCGAGGAGAGGACTCGTTATAGCCTGCTCGACGGCGGTTTCTATCTTACCCTCTCCTTCCCCCTCACCCATACCTATGAGGGCGAGACCGCCCCTCTCCATAACCGTCTTTACGTCGGCAAAGTCCACGTTTATCATGGCTGAGGTGGAGATTATGTTCGTTATACCCCTGACAGCCTTGGAGAGGACGTCGTCCACCTCTTTGAAAGCGCTCTTGAAGGTAAGGGTCCTGTTGCTCAGCTCCTGAAGCCTCTGGTTGTGGATAACTATGTAGGTGTCCACGTGCTCCTTGAGCTTCTCGAGTCCTTCGAGGGCTACCTTCATCCTCCTCGGACCTTCGAAGTTGAAGGGAAGCGTGGCAACCGCCACCGTCAGTATCCCCATCTCCCTCGCCGTCTGGGCTATCACGGGAGCGGCTCCCGTCCCGGTTCCACCCCCTAAACCCACGGCTATGAAGAGCATATCCGTTTCCCTGAGGATCTCCTTTATCTTGTCCACATCTTCGAAAGCCGCCTGCTCTCCCACCTCAGGCCTCGCCCCCGCTCCGAGTCCCCTTGTAACCTTCTCACCTATCTGTATCCTGTGGGGCACCGAAAGGGAGCTGAGGTGCTGGACGTCCGTGTTCACAGCGTATATTTCAACGTCCTCTATGCCATCGAGGACCATTCTGTTGACCGCGTTGCACCCACCTCCTCCTACACCCACAACCTTTATCCTTGTGGGATTGAGGCTACCCTGAACATCCATAGCCGTCCCTCCTAAAGGATTTCCCTGAAAAAGTCCGACAGCTTCTTTATGATACCCCTAAAACCCCCTCTGCTGTTCGATGCTGAACTCTTCTGCTCCAGAACCGTTCCCTCCGGAGTTATTCCAAATTTCAGAAGTCCAACCGCCGTGGCGTAACGCGGGTCCTCTATCCTCTCCTTGAGTCCGATCAGACCCTCGGGGACCCCTATGCGGACCGGTAGATCGGTGAAGCGCTCCACGAACTCCTTTATACCCTGGAGGTTCGCGGTTCCGCCGGTGATGACCACCCCCGCGTTGGCGCTGTCGAGCTTGAAGCCAGCCTCCTCTATCTTGGCGATTATCTTCTCCATTATCTCCTCGAGCCTTATCTGGATC
This sequence comes from Aquifex aeolicus, assembly GCA_011375045.1. Taxonomy (GTDB): domain Bacteria; phylum Aquificota; class Aquificia; order Aquificales; family Aquificaceae; genus Hydrogenivirga; species Hydrogenivirga aeolica_A. The sequence goes on along the minus strand of DRNB01000097.1, from coordinate 2,388 downwards.
ACCTCCGCTAAGTGTTTTCTCTCTATAGTTACCTCCCTCGTCTCCCCCCGGGGCTTTATCTTGAGAACGTCTCCCTCCTTAACAAGGTCGACGAGAGCCACACCGCTCTCCCTCTTTATCCTCTCCGCCTCCTCGTTGTCCACCTTCATGAAGAAGCTGATATCCTTGGTTATGTTGTTCCCCCCCAGCGTGATGCACCCCGTTATCACGGGGTAACCTTCTATAAACAGCACAAAGTCCGTGAGCGCCGCGCCTATGTCCATCAGAAGAACCCCGTCATCCTTTTCCTCCTCCTTCAGGACCGCCTTGGCGGAGGCTAAGGCGCTCACCACCTTCCTGACGGGCTGGTAGCCGGCGTAGGAAACGACCTTTTCCAGATTCCTGTTGAGCGTGGTTCCCACCTTTATTATGTGAACCTGGGCGGTGAGCTTCGATCCTATGAGACCCACGGGATCCTCTATGCCCTCCTGATCATCGAGGACGAACTTCCTCGGGATCGCGTGAATGATCTCGTAGCCGTCCTCCTTTCCCCTATTTGTGCTCCGCTCTATGAGTTTGACTATGTGCTCCTCCTCCACCTCCACAGGGTTCGAGGAAACGTTGATGGTGTCCCTCTCGTTCTGGCTTCTTATGGAGGATCCGGAGACGTTTATCACAACCCCGCTGATCTTCTGACCGGACATCTCCTCCGCTTCCCTCATCGCCGTGGATATAGCCCGTGCAGCTACCTCGAGACGGGTAACGGAGCCCTTGTCGATGCCCCGCGATTTCGACTCCCCTATGCCGACTATGTGAACGTCTCCGTAGGTATCTACCTCCCCGATGAGGGCAACTATTTTATCTGTCCCTATGTCTATGGAAGCAACTGTTCTCATCCCACCTTCAGTTTCTTACTAAGATAAATCTGTCATACCTCAAATCAACTTTTTCCTCCTGAAGATTATAAATCATTTTAATTCTGTCCGATACGGCATCGGGAAGGGTATCGAGAGGGGGGAGCGTTACGGTTTTACCGTTCATTTTTACGATAACCCTGTCCTTCTTTACGTAGATGCGTTCGACAGGAAACCTGAAGGAGAGGATCAGCGTGTAGAATCTGGGGAAGTGCTCCTGAAGCAGATCTATATCGTAGGTGGTTATGAGGGGCAGATCCGTCGGATCCCCCTCGAGGGGTTTGAAGAGCACGCCTTCGGCGTCTATAAGGAAGCGTCCACCCCCAAAGGACACCCTTGCCACAGGTTCCCTCTCCACCACCCTGACCCTCAGGGATATACCCCCCAGACCGAGATCCTTCGAGATAAAAACCCTCTTCACCCTGCCCTGAGATCGGACGCTCAGAAGGGAAAGCAGTTCCTCTTCGTCCAGAAAGAGGGGATCTATCTCCAGCTCCTCTATCGTTTCCCGGATGAGGGAGACGTCTATCCTGTCGATGCCCTCGACAACGACCTCCTTGACCCTGAAAAGGGAAAGCTGGGATACAAAGGAGGGTATAAAGAAACCGGCGAGAGCCATGAAACCGAACCAGGAAGATATCAGCAGAGCTGTAAAAATTCTTCCTCCTTTTTTCTTCACAACCCCCTCCTGAACTCAGCGGAGCAGGATTCTGAGCATCTCCTCGAAGTCTATCCCCGCCCTTCTGCACGCCATAGGAAACAGGCTCAGCTCCGTCATGCCGGGGACCGTGTTCACCTCGAGAACAAAAGCCTCCCCCGACGGACTGACCCTGAAGTCTATCCGGGACATATCCCTGAGCTCGAGGAGCCTGTGAACCCTCAGAGCGATCTCCTGAAGCTTTGCTGTGAGCTCCTCCTCCTCAGGAAAGAGGTATTCGGTCTCTCCGGACGTGTATTTGCTCCGGTAGTCGTAGAGACCGCGTCGGGGTTTTATCTCTATAACCGGCAGAGCCGTCTCTCCGAGTATGCCAACGGTCATATCCCTGCCCTCGATAAAACACTCCACAAGGACTTTTTCGGTTATTGGGAAAAGTTCTTTAACGGCTTTTTCCAGATCCCCCCTGCTGTGAACCAGCCTGAGACCGACGCTGGATCCCTGATCCGCTGGTTTCACCACCGCAGGGTAGGCCTCCCACGGGGGAACCTCCTCTCCCCTTCTTACACACACCCACTCGGGGGTCGCTATCCCCTCGGAACGCAGCAGACGCTTGGTTACCTCCTTGTCCATGGCAAGGGCGCTTCCCAGAACCCCCGAACCTGTATAGGGGATGCCCAGAACGTCCAGCAAGCCCTGAACCCTGCCGTCCTCCCCGTAGGGACCGTGCAGGGCTATGAACACCCTGTCGGGTTTTACCTCCAGAAGTCTGCACGCCAGATCCGGTGTGAGGTCCATCTCCACAACCTCGTGTCCCATCCGCCTGAGAGCGTCAGCCAC
>DRNB01000096.1 GCA_011375045.1 Aquifex aeolicus | reverse complement strand
CGGATCGCTTCCCCTCACCTCTGGAGGTGAGCACAAGGGTGTGCCTGATGGGGGGGTAAAGATCCCGGGGGACTTCCCAGAACCTTCCCTTACCGTAGTGAAGCACAAGGGAGAGGGGAACAACAGCCGCGTCCGCTCCCCCCGAAGCCGCAAACTGAAGCGCCTGAGCTGTGTTCGCACCGTAGAGGAGCCTGTGTCGCACCTCCTCGTAAAGACCGGCCCTTTTGAGAAAAGCCACAGCGCTCCTGCCGTAGGGTGCGTGCCTTGGACTCGCCAAAGCTATCCTCTCGGAGTTCCTCAGCACCTCCACACCGTCCCTGTAATCTTTGTTCCGCGCGGAGAAGACAACGAGCCTGCCTCTGGCAAACTCCCTGTAGTAAACAGCCTTTCCTGTCCCTCTGAGCTTCTCAGCGTAGAGAACGTCCGCGGAGGCGAACAGATCGTAGGGCGCCCCCCCGGCTATCTGCCTGTAGAGATTGCCCGAGGATCCAAAGGTGAGTCTGACCTCCACGTTCCTGTGCTCTGACTCGAACACCTCCGCCAGCTCCACAAACAGGGGTCTCATGCTTGCGGCTACCGCTATGTAAAGGGTTTCGCCGAAGGAGATCGCCACAAGCAGCAGGAGCGGGATCAGGAAGCCCATGGGGAAATTATATGACATTTCTGTCATAAAATCAGAGGATACCCAACTCCCGCAGGGAAACGTAATCCTCCCTTCCCACTATCAGGTGATCCACAAGTTCGAAGCCCATGAGCTCACAGGCACGGTGCAGACGCTTTGTAAAGGCGATGTCCTCCTGAGAGGGTTCCGGTTCACCCTGAGGGTGGTTGTGGGCTATCAGCACACCGTAAGCGGACAGTTCGAGGGCTGGTCTGAGTATCTCCCTGGGCTGGACGAAGACCCTGTTCACAGACCCCACCGCTACGGTTTCCACCTCCAAAACCCGGTGGCTCAGATCCAGATACAGAGCCACGAGGCTCTCCTTGCGGGGATCGAACCTCTCCCTCAGAAAGTCGTAGGCGCTGTCGGGTGTAAGCACAACCACGCGGGGGTAGGGTTCCCGGATCCTCCTGGCTAAGGCGAGGAGCGCCTTGATCTGAAGCGCCTTTACCTTTCCCATCCCCTTCACGTTCATAAGCTCAGCTACGCTCATACCCTCGAGGGTCTTCCAGCCTATGCGGACGATGTCCCTTGCGAGGGACACAACGTCCCTGTCCCGGCTCCCTGTTCCGAGTATGACCGCGAGAAGCTCCTCTTCAGAAAGACTCTCCGGTCCGTTCCTGAGCAGCTTCTCCCTCGGCTTCAGCTCGTCGGGTATCTCCTTTATGGTTCTGTAGCGGTATCTCACTTCTCGCCCTTTACCTTCTCCACGAGGATCTTTTCGACCCTTCGCTCGTTGACGGAAACCACCTTGAACCTGTAACCGTTCAGTTCGAAGCTCTCCCCTTCGTAGGGTATCCTCCCCGCCAGAAAGGAGAGAAACCCTCCCACTGTGCTGTAGTTACCCTCGGGAACCTTCACACCTGTAATTCTGACAAGCTCGTTCAGCTCCAGCTTCCCGTCGACTATCCACCTGTCCTTGCTGATCTCCTTTATGAGCTCCTCCTCCCCCTTCTCCGTGTATATGCCTCCCACTATCTCCCTGAGTATGTCCTCGAGGGTTACTATCCCTATTATCACGCCCCTCTCGTCCACCACAACCGCTATGTGCTCCTTACGTTCCTTGAACTCCCTTATCACCTCGGGGAGAGGCATGTACTCGGAGAAAACCGGAATCTTCCTTATGTACTTCTTCACCGGCTCCTCCGGCTGGGCACCGAGCAGGTCGTAGGCGCTCACGTAGCCCACCACATCGTCGACCCTCACCCTGTAAACCGGTATCCGGGAGTAGCCGCTCTCCCTGGTCTTCTCTATAGCCTGAGCAACGCTCGCGTTTTCCGATATCATCACTATCTCGTAGAGGGGTTTGACTATCTCCCCCACCCTTCTGTCCTTGAAGGAAAGTATGTTGGAAACCATCAGACCCTCGTACTCCGCAAAGGTCTTCTTCTCCCTCAGAAGCTCTATGATGTCCTCCCTCCTGACGCTCGCCCGGCTGGCGGCGAACCTGCTCGATATAGCTCTGCTTATGATCTTCGATAGGACGAGAAAGGGTTTGAGGGGAATACGGATCTTGTCCAGCACAAAGAGGCTGGGAACGATTATCCTGTTGGCGTAGTGCTGGAACAGGCTCTTGGGTATTATCTCCCCTAAGGTTATGGTGAATATAACCAGCGTCTCCGCCAGCAGGACCTCGTAGCCCTCTATCTGGGGAAAGTACTTTGTGAGGGACATGAGCATCAGGGTGTAGAGCGTGGCGGCGAAAACTATACTGAGGGTGTAGCCGAGCATGGTGAGGGTTATGTACTCCTCCGGATTTTCCAAGAAGTGGGCAACGTATCTGTACTTTTTCTTCCTGAAGACCGCTCTCAGCGTTCCCTTGTCCGCGCTCAGGAGGGCGATCTCGGATCCGGCAAAGAAACCTTCGAGGGCTATGAAGAAGAGAACACCGATAACAAAGCCTATCAGCTCCATCCCAAAGCTATCCGATCCTGTCCCGCGTAGTCCTTATATATCATAACTTCAAAGCCGGCGGAGACCAGAAGATCCCTGACCACCTTCCCCTGATCGTGTCCTATCTCGAGGGCAACGAAGCCTCCGGGGAGGAGATAATCCCTCACCTCAGCGCAGAACCTCTCGTAGAACTCGTATCCCTTTTCCCCGCCGATCACCGAAAGGTGTCCCTCCCTTCTTACCTCCCGGGGCAGCTTCCCCCACAGGTGGGCGGGGACGTAGGGAGGGTTCGAAACCACAAAGCTGAATTTCCTGCCCGCGACCGGCTCGAACATATCCCCGGCAAAGACCTCGATCCTCTCCGCGACCCCGTGGAGCCGGGCGTTCTCGAGGGTAAGGGAAACCGCTGAAGGGTTCAGGTCGCCGGCGGTCATCCTGAGGTTCTCCTTCTCGCGGAGAAGCGTGATGGATATGCATCCGGAGCCACAGCCTATTTCGAACCCCCACACCCCTTCATCGGGTATCAGGGAAAGGATCTTCTCCACGAGAAGCTCGGTTTCCGGACGGGGTATGAGAACTCCCTCCCTGACCCGGAAGGTTCTTCCGTAAAAATCCCACTCACCCAAGAGGTAAGCTGTGGGAACACCTCCGATCCTTCTGTCCATCAGCTCCCGGAACCTGCGGACCGTCTCCGGAGAGAGATCACTTTCCAGAAGGGGCAGACTGCTCACCCTCCTTCCGAGGAGGTGCGCCAGTATCAGCTCCCCGTCCCTTCTCAGGTGCGGGGGAAGCTTCGATAGGAGCTGTCTTGCCTTCATTTCCTATCTCTTTTTCCAAGATAGATCCCTTCTCCTCCTTGGGGATGATGGAGAGCAGAAGCGCCAGCAGAAGAAAGATACCTCCCAGCCAGTAGGTGATCTTTGTGAGGATCGTATCGACCCCTCCCGCTCCGAAGATGGACTGTCCCATACCACCCCCAAAGGCGGCGCCCACGTCAGCCCTCCCCTTCTGAAGGAGGGACAGAACTATGAGGAGGACGGCAACCATAAGAAAAAGCGTCAGGACAGCGTAATACATCTTCGTGGTTTATTTTAACCGATAGGGTAATAAAATGAAAGCATGCCCCTCCTCTCGGGAAAGGAGCTTCTGAAGCGGGCCAACGAGTTCGGCTTCGCAATCGGAGCCTTCAACTTCAGCAACATGGAGTTTCTCAGAGCCATCCTCGATGCGGCGGCGGAGGAGGAGGCGCCGGTAATAGTTCAGACCACCGAAAGCGCCATCAGGTACGCGGGGATAGAGTTCCTCTCAGGAATGGTTCACGCGGTCAAAGACAGCTACAGGATCCCCTTTGCCCTTCACCTCGATCACGGCAGGCGTGTGGAAACCGTCCTCCTCGCCCTCAGATACGGATACACCTCCGTGATGATCGATCTTTCGGACAGACCTTACGAGGAGAACCTCGAGGTAACCCGGAGGGTGGTTTCCCTCTGCGCGCCCCTCAACATCGCCGTCGAGGCGGAGTTGGGAAGACTCGCGGGTACGGAGGACGAGGTGGCAAGCAGGGAGGAGGTCCTTGTGGATCCCGAACAGGCAAGGGAGTTCGTTCTCAGAACAGGTATAGACGCCCTCGCCCCAGCCATAGGAACCGCTCACGGAGCCTTTAAGTTCAGGGGTGAGCCCCGACTCGATTTCGACCGCCTCAGAAAGGTAAAGGAGCTGACGGGCGCTCCCCTCGTCCTCCACGGAGCGTCGGGGGTCTATGAGAGCTACGTGGAGGAGATAAACCGTTACGGTGGTGATCTGAAGGGAGCCAGAGGTGTCCCCGACGAGGACATCAGAAAAGCTGTTTCGCTGGGTGTGAACAAGATAAACACCGATACGGATCTGAGGCTCGCGTTCCTTGCCTCCCTGAGGAGGTTGATGAGCGAGGAAAAAAAGAGTGTGGATCCCCGCAAGCTCCTCGGACCGGCGATGGAGGAGGTCAGGGAGCTGGTGCGCAGGAAGATACGCCTCTTTGGAAGCGAGGGGAAGGCTTACCTTTTTCTGTAAAAGTCTGGAGGTGCTGTCATGAACGGAAGGGAAAGGGCGGAGGTGCTCCTCAAAATAGGGGAGAAGTTTTACCCTCCCCGGGAGATTGTAGAACGTGCGTGGGTCAAGGACTACGACGCCCTCTACGAGAAATCCCTCAGGGATCCGGAATCCTTCTGGGCGGAGGTGGCGGAGGAACTCTTCTGGTTCGAGAAGTGGCAGAAGGTCCTCGAGTGGGAGTTTCCCCACGCCAAGTGGTTCGTGGGCGGGAAGACGAACGTAACCTACAACTGCCTCGACAGACACGTGCGGGAGGGAAGAAGAAACAAGATAGCCTACATCTACCTCGATGAGGAGAACAGGGAGCGAAAGATCACCTACGGTGAGCTTCTGGAGCTTGTCTGCAGGATAGCCAACGGACTGCGGTCCTTAGGGGTGGGGAAGGGAGACAGGGTTTCTATTTACATGCCCAGCTCAGTGGAGGCGATAGCCGTCATGCTCGCCTGCGCCCGTCTGGGGGCGATCCACAGCGTTGTGTTCGCCGGTTTCTCGGAAGGCGCCCTCAGGATGCGCATATCGGACGCCAAGGCAAAGGTGGTGGTTACCGCAAGTTACACCCTCAGGAGGGGTAGAAAGATAGACCTGCTCCCGACGGTGCTCAAAGCGGTGGAGGGGCTTGACTTCGTTCAGCACCTGATCGTATGGGACAGGGACGGGGATCTGACGGAAAGTGAGGGTCTTGTGGATCTGGAGGAGCTTGTGAGGACCTCGGAACCTTACTGTGAGCCGGAGGTGCTCGATGCGGAGGATCCCCTCTTCATCCTTTACACCTCGGGGACCACGGGCAAACCCAAGGGGGTCCTTCACACAGTAGGGGGTTATATGGTTCAGACCTACTACACCTCCAAGGTTGTCTTCGATCTTCATGAAGACGATATCTTCTGGTGCACCGCGGATATAGGATGGGTTACAGGACACTCCTACATAGTTTACGGCATACTGGCTAACGGCGTAACCTCTCTGGTAACCGAGGGCGCGCCCGACTACCCCGATCCGGGGAGGTGGTGGAGCTATATAGAGAGATACAGGGTAAACGTCTTTTACACAGCACCGACAGCCATCAGGATGTTCATGAAGTACGGTGAGGAGTGGCCCTCCAGATACGATCTGTCCTCCCTGAGGATCCTTGGATCCGTGGGCGAACCCATAAACCCCGAGGCGTGGCACTGGTACCACAAACACATAGGAAGAGAGCGGTGTGTGATCGTCGATACCTGGTGGCAGACGGAAACGGGAGCGCACATGGTAACCACCGTTCCCTCTTACGCCACAAAGCCCGGCAAGGCGGGCAAACCCTTCTTTGGGGTAATCGCCGATGTTGTCGACAGAGACGGCAAAAGGGTTCCCCCAAACACCGTAGGTGTGCTCGTCATCAGGAACCCCTGGCCCTCCATGCTGAGGACGTGCTGGGGTGAGCCCGAACGCTACGAAAAATACTGGAGATCCATACCGGGAAACGTTTACAACACGGATGACCTTGCCTCCTACGACGAGGAAGGCTACATAATGATTCTGGGAAGGGCGGACGACGTTATAAACGTGGCGGGGCACAGGATAGGGACGATGGAGGTCGAGAGCGCTCTGGTCGATCACCCGGCGGTTGCGGAGGCGGCGGTCATAGGAAAACCCCACGAGGTAAAGGGAGAGTCCATAAAAGCCTTCGTTATCCTGAAGGAGGGTTACAGAGCCTCGGCGGAGCTCGCGGAGGAGCTCAGGCTCCACGTAAGGAACGAACTCGGTCCGATAGCCGTGCCCGACGAGATAGAGTTCGTGGACAGGCTACCCAAGACGAGAAGCGGAAAGATAATGAGACGGATACTGCGTGCCAGAGAGCTGGGGCTCGAGATCGGGGACGTGTCCACCCTCGAAGACTAAAACAGGACCTTCTCCTTTCTGCGGGCGGAGAGATCTTCGAGGAGCTGATAGTCCTTCTTTATGTCTCTGCCTGCCCTCGTCAGATAACCTCCCACCATCATGGCGTTGACCATCAGAACCGCGAGCCCGTGAAAGTCCCTGAGCGTTTGCTCCCTTCCACCGCAGAGCCTCAGCTCCGCACGGGGGTTCGTGAACCTGAACAGGGCTATTATCCTGAGGGCGGTAAAGGGGGTTACGCCGGAGGCGCCGGCAAGGGGTGTTCCGGGTATGGGCATGAGGAAGTTAAGGGGTATGGAGTCCACCCCCAGCTCCCTGTAGGTGAGGGCGAGATCGACCCTGTCTTCGTCGGATTCCCCCATTCCAAACACACCCCCCGAGCAGGTCGAAAGACCTGCTTCCTTCACCCTCAGGATGGTTTCGAACCTTTCCCTCCAGCTGTGGGTCGTTACTATTCTGGGGAAGAAGTTCTCCGAGGTTTCGAGGTTGTGGTTCACCCGGCTCACCCCCACCGATTTGAGGACCTCCAGATCTTCCCTGCCGAGGGTACCAGCCGAAACGCAGACGTTTATGGGTAGACTTTCTTCCTCCCTTATCTCCCTTACCGCCTCCCCTATGCGGGCGATCTCTTCAGCGGAAGCTCTTTTGCCGGACAGAACTATGCAGTATCTGTTTGCGCCGAACTCAACGCCCCTGCGGGCGCCTTCGATCATCTCCTCCTTGGGAACAAGACCGTATATGTTTATGGGCGTTCTGTAAAATCCTGACTGGGCGCAGAAGCCGCAGTCCTCCGTGCAGGCTCCGCTCTTGGCGTTTATTATGGAGCAGAACTCGTATTCGTTCTCCGGAAAGAAGTGCCTCTTGAGCTTCTGAGCGAAGTGAACCAGAAGGGGAAGGTAGTCGTCGGGTAGCTTCAGCAACTCCAGAGCGGACTCCCGCGAGACAGCTCCCCCCTCGCGGACGTGTCTGTATAGATCCAGAATAAACTCCTCGTATCTGTCCATGGCTTACCTCCGGCAGGTTGAGGTTTTACTTCTGCTTTATCTTAAAGGTGCACCGTTCGTAACCCTGAGCCGCACAGGCTACCTCCTCGACGTCGAACTTCCTGTCGAGGAAGGCGCTGAGAAACCCCTTGAAGAAGCCAGCCATCGGCTTGCAGACGGGCTTGGGGTTCTCCCCGACAGCCTCCACAAGGATGGATCCTTCCACGTACACCTCCATCTCGTCCATGTCGTATTCGAAGAGGTCTATCAGCCGGGAGGACTCCGCTATTATGGTGAGGAGCTCCAAAGCCTCGTCCAGCCTGTCTGTGAACACGCCGTACCTGTCCCTGAGCGTTCGGGCTCCCTTCTTGCCTCCGTATTCCGCAGCCTTCTTTATTATTTTGTCCACACCCAGCTTGGAGAGTTTATGGATCTCCCTGTAGCCGTCTATGAGCGCGTCCCTGTGGATCAGGACGGACTCCCGCTCGATCGCCTCAGCAAGCGCCCTGATGTTATCCTTCAGATATCCCATCCCAAACGCCTCAACCGAGCCTTGCCCTCTTCCGAAATCTTTTCCTTTGTCCATGGCGGCTCAAATACAAATTCTACAACAACATCCTCTAAATGAGGGAATTTTTCCAGTATCTTCTGTCTTATATGTTCCGCAAAAAACTGCTTCGCAGGACAGCCCTGAACTGTCAGCGTCATGTCTATGTAAGCGATTCCGTTTACCACCCTCACGCCGTAAATTAACCCTAAGTTGACTATGTCGATGGGTATCTCGGGATCCCTTACCTCTTTGAGGACTTCGTATATCTCCCGCTCCATAAGGAAATAATATGTTCTTTTTTCCCCGGAAGTGAACAGGATATTTATCATCTTTTTCAAACTACTCCTTTCTCTTCGCCAGATTTATGTATATCTCGACCCTGTTGTTTCGCTCCATGAGGATCGGCTGACGCCAGGTGTAGAGGGGTCTTGTGTCCCCAAATCCCCCCGCGGAGAGCTTTGTGGGGTCTACCCCCTGAGCCTGGAGGAAGCGAACCACCTCCGTTGCACGCCTCACGGACAGCTCCCACCTGTCCCTCACGTAGGGATCCCTCACCTCCACGATCTCGCTCACGTGTCCCTCCACCCTTATGAAGGATCGCTCCGGCAGCTTCTTCAGGACCTCCGCCACCTCCCTGAGGGCTTCTTGGGCTTTCGGGGTCAGACGGTAGCTTCCGTTTTCGAAGAAGATCTTATCGAAGAGCCGTAGCTTGACAAAATCCGCCGTTATAACTATCTGGAAAGCCCAGGGGGGGAGAACCTTCTGAATTCTCCTCTTTATCTTCAGAGCCACGTCCTTGGGAGGCGGGTTTATGGGGGGAAGTATGGAGGTCTTCTTGAGGTAGAACTTCCTCTCGGGCTGGAAGTAGGATATGAACTTCTCCAGCTGAGCCACATCCAGACTGCTCATGGCGTATATAAGTATGAAGAAGGTGAGCAGGAGGGACATGAGGTCGCTGAAGGAGGTAAGCCATGCGGGGGGTTTCTTGCACTCCTCTTTCTTCTTCAGAGCCATGACTCACCTCACGGATTGAGCTTTATGCAGAACTCTATGCGTCTGTTCCTCTCCCTGTTCCGGGGGGTGTCGTTGGGGGCTATGGGGTGATACTCCCCGTATCCCACCGCGGAGAGGAGATCCTGAGGATAGCCGCAGGCTGTAAAGAGCTTCAGCACGCTGACGGCTCTTGCCGTAGAGAGCTCCCAGTTGGAGGGGAATCTGGGGGTCGATATGGGCACGTTGTCGGTGTATCCCTCGAAGGTTATGGGGAGGGAGTAGGGTCTGAGGCGCTCGCACATGTTCAGGAAGAGCCTTCGCGCCTCTGGGTAGGGGGTCTCGCTTCCGGGGGGGAACAGACGGCTCACGTTTACCCTAAGCTTCATGCAGGTTCCCGTTACAAGGTAGTCCGCCTCTATCCCCATCGATCTGAGCATCTCCTTTATCTCGGAGATCTCCTTTTTCAGCTCCGCAAACTTCTTGACCCTGTAGTGCATGTTCTCCATCCTGACGGGCACCCGGG
>DRNB01000095.1 GCA_011375045.1 Aquifex aeolicus | reverse complement strand
TACGATGAGATCCGACAGAAGGATTCCCGTGAAGGTCAGCACCCCGTTGGCGATCAGGTAAAGGCTGAAAACCTTCCCCAGAAACTCCCTCTCCCTTCCCTCCTCGAGGGAGCGGGTGTAGAGGGGAACGAAGGCGGCGTTGAACCCTCCCTCTCCGAGAAGTCTCCTGAAGCTGTTGGGTATCCTGAAGGCGATGAAGAAGGCGTCGGAGACGGAGGTGGCTCCGAAGTAGTAGGCTATCCCCGCGTCCCTGAGGAAACCCAGAACGCGGCTCAGGAGGGTGCCGAAGGCAAAGCCAAGGGCGAAGCGTATCAGCTTCATCAGAGGGGATCCACCCTGACCTCGATTATATCCCTCCCGAACCTCCTCCTGAGCTGGGCGATTTTCCTGAGGGTTCTGCGCTCCCTGAATCTGAGGAGGATGTGGTAGCAGTTTTCCCTGACGCTGTAACTGACCCTGATGTGGGGGGAGATGACCTTGCTCACGTAGCCTGCCAGATCTCTCCTGGAGGCCTTTACAAGCGCCAGCTTCCAGAAGGGGGGGAGCTTCTCCCTCTCCCTGCTCTCCAACTCCCTCGGGTAAAAGTCCCTCCCCCTACCTTCTGCAAGGAGGCGAAACACCTCCTCTTCGGGAAGAACCGTCTGAACGAGGGTTTCCTCCCTCGCGCAGAGAACCGCCCGGTTCAGATAGAGGAAAAGCTCCTCCCTGGCTCTGTAAGTGGGCAGGGACAGGAGGCTATCCGCAGAAACCACCACCGTAACGTCGAACTCCTCCCCCCAGTCCGGATAGGTGGCGAAGGAGAAGTTCTCCGCCGGACCCACCGCTTCCTCCACGGCGGCGACGACCTTCTCTATTCCGAAGCCGAGCTCCTCCAGATCCCCCTCACAGTCAGCACAGCGGAGGTTCTCCTGTCTGTGTCCGCAGGCTGTGCAGTAAACCTCCTCCCTCCTGCGGGAGTAAGTCATGAAGGTTCCGCAGCCGGGGCACTGAACCAGATCCTCGCACCTCGGACAGAAGACGTAGCTGTAACCCTGCTTGGGAACCAGCAGAAGGATCTCCTTCCCCCTGAAACGGGTGAGTTTCTCGAGGAGCCGGGAGGTCAGTATCTCGGAGGGTTTCCTCGCAAACACCCTTACCGGGTGCGGTCTCCTCAGATCTATCTCCTCCATGCGACCGTCCCTGACCAGGAGGTAGGTTGCCACCGAGGGCGAGGGGGTGGCGAAGAGAAGGTCTGCTCCGGTCTTTCGGGAGAGGAGAAAGGCGATGCGCCGCAGGTCCACCCCGCCGGCGGAGCGAACCTTAACCGCCGGAGAGCTTTCGTTAAGGAGGACTACGGAGGAGAGGTTCTTCAGAGGACACAGCGCAGCTGTGTAGGTTCCCACCAGAACCCCCGCCTCCCTCTGGAGGGAAAACCAGCTGCTGAAGATCCTCCTGGGCGGTACGCGGGAGTGTATCTCGTGAACCTTGTTTCCGAACTCTCCCCTGAGCACCTGCGCCGCTCTCTCCGCATCCTTCAGCTCGGGAGCTATCAGGAGCGTCGATCTTCCCTCGGACAGGTTGCGGGCGCACAGCTCCTTAAGAGCGCCGAGAACCGCCTGAAGGTTTCCCCACAGGAGCGTTCTTCC
>DRNB01000094.1 GCA_011375045.1 Aquifex aeolicus | reverse complement strand
CCTCCCCACCTTGCGAAAACGTCCGTCTCCCTCAGGTTCTCCGCCACGAGGTTCGCCACCTTCCTCAGAACCTTGTCCCCGAAGAGGTGTCCGAAGCTGTCGTTTATGCTCTTGAAGTTGTCCACATCGAAGATTATCAGGGATAGGGGTCTGCCCTTACGCTTCGCGTTCCTTATCTCCCTGTTCAGTATGTCCTCGAAGGCGATCCTGTTCAGCGCGCCCGTTAAACTGTCCGTTCTGGCTATGTTCTCCCAGACCTCCCTGTAGCGCTCGGACATCCATGCGTAGAAGTAGAAGATGACGCTCACTATAAGGTAACTTAAGTAGGCGTCCATCAGTATGTTCAGATCCAGACCTCCCCTTACAAGGACGAAGGAAAAGTGAATAACGAGGTAACCCAGGGACCAGTATATCCCCCTTCTGCCCTTCATGATAAATATAAGGGCGGGGACAACACCTATCCATATGAGGCTGGACTTATCGTGGGGAAGTTCGTCGAAGATAGCTACTATGAATATAGCTCCGAACAGAAATATGGAGATGGTCGCCAGAGTATCTATGTTCCTGTACTTTTTCGCTATAAGAGGGTTTGCTCCAAGAACAAAACCGACTATGGTTTCGAGAAAAGCGACGTAAACATCACCTTCATGATAGTCCATGTAAGCGTAGAGGAAGGAAGCTGCGGACCCTATCAGACAGAGAATAGCCAGCAGAGCTATCCTGAGGAAGGAGGTTCTGTGCAGCATGGGGTTGATAGATCTCTCCTCCAGAGGGATTAAGCTTTCTATGAAATCTGTGAGTCTGCCCCTCAGTCCCATCTATTTGAAATACTATTAAAACACAGCTCCTCGACACTTCCTCCGGGGGATCAGACTGAAAAAGCTGAGGTGCTAACTTCTTAAATAGCTCAGATACTCCCTTATTCCCTCTTCGAGGGAGTAGGTGGGCTCGTAACCCAGCTGATCCCTTGCCCTGCTTATGTCCGCCTCCGTATGCTCCTGATAGAAGTCGTAGGGGCAGTCGAAGTAATCGGGTTCGTAGTCGGTTCCCAGCTCTCTGTTGAGTATCTCCATAATTTCGTTAAAGCTACGGGCTCTGCCCGTTCCTATGTTGAACACTCCCGAAACGTCCTTCTCGAGGGCGAGGAGGTTAGCTTTAACCACATCCTTGACGTAAACGAAGTCCCTCTTCTGCTCGCCCCACTTGAACAGCTTGGGCTTCTGACCGTGGAGTATCTTGAGGGCAAGCTGGTATATCATGCTGGCGCTCCTGCCCTTGTAAGATTCCCGCGGTCCGTAGACGTTGAAGTATCTGAGACCCACGATCCTCAGCTCCGGAAAGCGCTCCATGTAGTCCTGAGCTATCCGGTCCATCATCAGCTTGGAGAAACCGTAGATGTTCTCCGGCTCGAGTCCCCTGTCCTCCCGCATGGGGGGAGGCGTGTTCCCGTAAACTCCCGCGGAGGAAGCGTATATGACCTTTGCGTTCCAGTCCAGGGCAGCTTCCAGAAGGTAGCGTAGGCTATCCGCGTTGGTTTCCATCATGAGCCTCTGATCTTCCACGGTGGTGTCGGTCAGCGCCGCCTCGTGAAAGATCACATCGAAGGCGAACCTGCTCCTGAGGAAGCTCCACAGCTCCCTGTCCCTCACGTCCCCCGTTATGACCTCACCTTCAAAACCCGTCAGGTTTCTGAAGTGTCCGGAGGAGAAGTTGTCGAGGACGTAGATCCGGGCGGAAGGGAGTTTCTCCTGAAGGGTCAGGGCGAGGTTGGAACCTATAAATCCGGCACCTCCGGTTATCAGTATCCTCATCCGATCCTCCGCTCAAGAGATCGCTTTGACTATACTATTATCTTAATGTCTCCCAAGAAATACGACGCGGTTGTTGTGGGCGGTGGTGGTGCCGGTCTGCGCTGTGCTATAGAGATAGCCCGGGACCCGGCGCTGAGGATCGCTCTCGTGTCGAAGGTTTACCCCACCCGCTCCCACACGGGGGCTGCTCAGGGGGGACTCAACGCCGCTCTCGGAAACGTGGTGCCGGAGGACAACCCTACCGCTCACGCCTACGATACGGTTAAGGGTTCGGACTTTTTGGCGGATCAGTCCGCGGTCCTCTTCATGACCGAGAACGCACCGGAGGTCATATACGAGCTCGATCGCTGGGGTGTCCCCTTCTCCCGGCTCGAGGACGGGAGGATAGCTCAGCGACCCTTCGGGGGAGCTTCCTTTCCGCGAACCGTGTATGCGGCGGACAAGACGGGCCACGTCCTTCTGCACATCCTCTACGAACAGGCGCTCTCCAGAGACAACATCGATTTCTACAACGAGTTTTTCCTTCTGGATCTGATACAGGACGGGGAGAGGGTGAAGGGCGTTTCCCTTTACGACATAAGGAACGGGGAGGTGGTTACCCTTCAGACCAAAGCCGTTGTCCTCGCAACGGGGGGCTTTGCAAGGATCTACTGGTGGAGGAGCACTAACGCCATAGGCAACACGGGGGACGGTCAGGCTGTCGCTCTCAGGAACGGCGTTCCCCTCAAGGATGTGGAGTTTATTCAGTTCCACCCCACGGGGCTTGCCAAAACGGGCATCCTCCTCTCCGAAGCCTGCAGGGGTGAGGGCGGCTATCTGATTAACAGGCTCGGGGAGAGGTTCATGAAGCGCTACGCTCCCGAGAAGATGGAGCTTGCGCCCCGGGATCTGGTGTCCAGAGCTATAGAGTATGAAATCAGAGAGGGACGCGGTGTGGGGGAGGGGGCGCGCGCTTACGTGTTCCTCGATCTGAGACATCTCGGGGAGGAGAAGATAAAGGAGAGGCTCCCTCAGGTCCGGCAGCTGGCGATGGACTTCGAAGGGGTGGATCCCGTCAGGGACCTCGTTCCCATAAGACCCACGGCTCACTACTGCATGGGCGGGGTGCACGTGTCCAACTACAGAACCTCGGAGACACCCCTCAAGGGGCTCTACGCCATCGGGGAGTGTGCATGTGTTTCCGTTCACGGAGCCAACAGACTGGGGGGCAATTCGCTGACGGAGCTTCTGGTCTTCGGGAAGTTCGGGGGCATGGCGGTCAGGGAGTTCGTGAGGGAGGTGGACTATTCGGCGCTCTCGGAGGGGGAGATCTCGGCGGGTTCGGAGTTTATCGAGAGCTTGATGAGGAGGGAGGGAAAGGAGAAGCTCGCCGAGATAAGATCCCGCATGGGCGAGCTGACCTGGGGTAAGATGGGAATATTCAGGGACGAGGACTCCCTCAGATCCGCCTACGAGGAGCTTTCGGAGCTTCTGGAGCGCTGGGAGAGGATACCTGTGGTGGATCGCTCGAAGATCTTCAACACGAACCTTATAGAGCTTCTGGAGCTGAGGAACATGCTGGAGCTTGCCCGGGCGGTAGCCTTTGCCGCCATGCACAGGAAGGAGTCGAGGGGCGGGCACATCCGGGAGGACTATCCGGAGCGCGACGATGAGAACTTCCTCAAGCACTCCCTCGTTTACTACAGGGAGGGTGAGCTGAGGATAGACTACATCCCCGTGGATATAAAGGACTTCAAGCCTTCGGAGAGGAAGTACTGAGGGAGATTCTGTGTCAGCTCTGCTGAGGCTTCTCTGCCTTCTTGTTCCTGTCCTTCTCACGATCTCCTGCGCTCAGAAGAAGCTGGTTCCCCTCGGCGCCTCCGGAGGGGAGGCGGTGTGTATCAGCGGGAGCGTGAAGGTGTCGGCAGGCTTCGGAGGCTGGAGGGGCAGACCCCACGACCTTGACTCCTATCTGACCCTGTTCCGGCTGAGCTTCGAAAACAGAGGAAGGGAGCCGGTGGAGCTTTCTTACAGGGATATACTCCTCATCGACGACAGGAACCGTCAGCTCAACGCTCTCGATCCCCGGCTTGCGGTCTCCGCCGTTGCCGGCGCACCGAGGAGAGGGGTGGTGCTCGAGTTCGTTTACGGGATCCCCTATCTGAGTCTGGGTTTCGGGAGCGTTTACTACGGGAAGGGTTACGGCAGGGACGTGGTGAATCTGGCTTTTGTGCCCGGCAGGGTGGCTCCGGGGAGCAGGATAAAGGGTTTTGTTTACTTCCAGAAGCTTCCTGAGGATACTCAGGAGCTGACCCTAAGGGTAATCTACCGGACCGGAGGAAGGGAGGAGGTCTGCGATCTCAGATTCAGGGTGGAGAAGGAAGATGAGGAAGGTGGCGCTTCTGACTGGAGTGAGGAGGATTGGTAGGTTCCTCGCCGAGGCTCTCCTGAGGGAGGGCTACGATCTGGGGGTGGTTTACAGGGAGTCGGGGGAAGCTGTGGAGCATCTGAGGGAGCTCGGGGCGGAGGTGGGGGGAAGGGTGCTTCCCCTGCAGGCGGACCTCAGGGATCCTCTGGTGTGCGGGAAGCTGGTGGAAAGGGTGTGTGGGGAGCTGGGGAGGATAGACGCCTTTGTTCACCTCGCCTCCCCTTACCTCAGAACACCCGTCGGCAGGATCACCCCGGAGGAAATTCAGGAGCACTTCGGACCCATAGCGGAGGCTTTTGTCCTCATGGCACAGGAGGCTTACCTCAGGATGATGGAAAACGAGGGGGAGGTGAAGGGGCACATCCTCGCCTTCGGCGACTGGGCTGCTGAACACACACCCTACAGAGGCTTCACCGCCTACTTCATCTCCAAGGGAGCGCTCCACACGGCTGTGAGGGTGCTCGCCAGAGAGTTCGCTCCCTACGTGCTGGTAAACTGCATAGCTCTGGGACCGGTTCTCAGACCCGAGGATACCACCCCTGCCTCGTGGCGCCGTATTCTGAAGAACACACCTCTCGGAAGGGAGGTGTCCCTCGAGGACGTCGTCGGACTCTCCCTGTTTCTCCTGAGAACCACGAGCGTTACCGGGGAGGTAATCAGACTCGATGGGGGCAGACACCTTGCAGGTTCCGGAGGTGTCCGGTGAAGAAGGTGGCTCTGCTGTTCAGCTCGGGTGTGGAGAGCAGCTGTCTTACAGCCTTCTATCTTTCTGAAGGGTTCCTCGTTTACCCGCTCTACGTGAGATCGGGTATGCCCTGGGAGAGATGGGAGAGGAAGCACTCCCTCAGGCTCTGGACTTACTTCAGAGGTAAGTTCGGCAGAATTCTACCCCTCAGAACGCTTCCCGCAAGAGGGATCTCCCCGCAGGGAAACACCATCGAGATAC
>DRNB01000093.1 GCA_011375045.1 Aquifex aeolicus | reverse complement strand
CCTTCTCCACGTGAGCCTTCGCCCTTATCTGGATCACTCCCCTTCCCGTTTCGTATATCTCCTTCAGGTCCTTGAAGTTCTCCAGGATCCCGCCGGTCGGAAAGTCAGGTCCCCTGATTATCCCGAGGAGATCCTCTGTTGTCATCGAAGGATTCCTAGCA
The DNA here is from genome assembly GCA_011375045.1 of Aquifex aeolicus. Classification (GTDB taxonomy): domain Bacteria; phylum Aquificota; class Aquificia; order Aquificales; family Aquificaceae; genus Hydrogenivirga; species Hydrogenivirga aeolica_A. The sequence continues at coordinate 1,471 of DRNB01000093.1, read as the reverse complement.
AGCTCCACAAGAGCCTTTCCCACCTCCCGGAGGTTGTGGGGCGGAATCGAGGTGGCAAGCCCCACCGCAATACCAGCCGTCCCGTTGCAGATCAGGTTGGGAAATCTGGAGGGAAGAACCGTCGGCTCCGTAAGGGAGTCGTCGAAGTTGGGCACAAAGTCAACGGTGTCCTTCTCTATATCCTCGAGCATTTCGAGAGCTGTTCTGGAGAGCTTCGCCTCGGTGTTGTGGTTCACTATGCCGTTGGCTACAAAGGAGTGGCAGTCGCTGTCCACCTTCAGAGAGTAAACCGTCCTGTAGCCTCCGAACTCCTTGAGGAGAACCTGATCGAAGAAGTATCTGTTCCTGAGGAGGTTCTCCACCAGATCGAGATCCTCTTCATCGAGGAGCTTCCGAAGATGGTGATGGTGTCTCTCGAGACTTTCGTAGCTGTCCAGTCTGTGTTTCAGAAACCATCCGTTGAAGGCGAACCTGTATTTCCTCCGCAGATACACGGACAGGAAGGGGATCCTCTCCACTTCGTTCGGGGAGCTGTCGCAATCCTTCAGATAGCCTTCGAGCTCCCTTTCCTTTGCTCCGGAAAAGCCTATCTCCTCAGAAAACCTCTTCAGGTTAGAGAAGCCTTCTATCAGAAGGCTGTTTCCGTGTATCCTGCTCACCACGCCGAAGTTTAGGAGCATGATCTGAAGCTGTCTGAGGAGCTTCGAACTTTCGGAGGAGTAAAGGATCAGAGCCGTTCTCCTCACCCTGCCCACCTCAGCGCCCTCTCCAAGGAGAGCCTTCAGGAAAGCTCTCTGAACTCTCTTCGAGGAGCTGAGAACTGTCTGGGGAACTTCCTTCTCCTGAACTTCGGAGCTGTACGCTTCCTCTTCCCGGCAGAGATCCCCCCCGTATCCGGCGCCCACAGGGGACCCCACCCTGCCTCTGGAGCGTCTGGTTCCACTCAGCAAACTTCCGAGCAGGAGGGCTTCTTCCTCGGATACGTGATCCTCCTGAGGAAAGAACTGGGTGTCCCTCGCAACCACAAGGTAGTCTCCCACTCCTATATCCTCGAGGGTTTTCCACAGGAAAAGGGGTCTTCCCGAGGAATCCCGGGCGAGGACGAGGAGGGGATGGTTGTAGCTTCCCTCTATCTCCAGACCCGTGGCTGTTCTCAATCTGAGGGTGGGGTGTTTGCCGGAGTTAAAGAAGACTACAGCTCTGTTTACCTTCCTCCCCACGGACATTACCTTCAGGTCTACGGGGTGTTCGCTGAAATCCCTGGAGTCGGGAATTATCCTTTCTATGGGGATCAGTCCCCTGTCCGTCAGAACCAAGGTGCCTGCGGTGAGGCAGTATCTCATCTGAGCGGGGGGATCTCCATCGACGGATCCGAAGTTTCCCTGACCCATTATCAGGGGGTATCTCATGGAGAAATCCTGAGCCATGCGGACGAGAGCGTCGTAAACCGCCTGATCACCGTGGGGATGGT
>DRNB01000092.1 GCA_011375045.1 Aquifex aeolicus | reverse complement strand
GCCGGCAACCGCCTCGTCCTCGACAGGGTCAGGATAGACTTCAACCTCGCCTTCGAAAGCTGCATGAGGGTGTGCAGGCACATGTCCACCGTCCTCGGGCTCAGAACGAGTTCGAAGAACTGTCTTGTGAAGCTGGGGGAGCACATAGGCATGGAGAACCTCGAAGCTCTCGAGCGCTTCACCCAGTTCTACTTTAGATACAGGGATCTGAAGGAGTCCGTATCTCCGGAGGAACTCTACCGCTTCCTCAGGGAAAACCTCACGATCTTTAAGGAGTTTGCGAGGAGGGTGGTCGAGTTCGTCAAGGAAACCACGGGCAACTACCTCCTCATAGACTTCGACCTCCTCAACGAGAAGTCCAGACACATAAAGGAGTCGGTAAAGAGGATAGACTTCGTCCTCTCTCAGGGAAGGGAGGAGTTCAGAAAGAAACCCATGTACTACGAGAGGGTCAAGTACTTCTATCAGGTAGCCTACGACTCCCTCTTCGACATATGCAAACACCTCGCTCCCAAGTTCGGTGTAAAGAAGTTCGGCGATGACTGTCTTGTCCGGATGGTCGCGGTGGGGGTGGTGCCGGACGAGTACTACCCTTACCTCTTCAGGATGATGACGCTCAAGAACAAGCTTATAAGCACCTGGGACGTTCCGCCGGAGGAGCTGTTCGATACCCTCAGGGAGCTGAACCCCAAGTTCATGGAGGTAGTCAGGGAGATTTCACGGAGTCTGGAGAGGCTCCTGAAGGAGAGGTCCTCTTAGCTCGCAATCTTTTAATTCAAGAAGCAGGGTAGTTAAGTGAATTGACAGGCAAAGAGCGGCGGGTTAACCTGTTAAAATGTTAATTAAGAAGAAAAAGATAGGGTTGTGGGAAGCGGTTTCGATAGCTGTCGGCACCATGATAGGTGCCGGTATATTCTCTGTTTTAGGGGTCGGGGCTCAGATCTGTCAGAACAACCTTTATATAGCTTTCGGCTTAGCGGCTCTTGTTTCCCTTTCTGTTGCTTATTCTTACGCGAAGCTGGGATCTGTTTACGTATCTAACGCCGGACCGATCGAGTTCATACTGAGGGGGATTGGAGACAATGCGGTAACCGGAACCCTCAGTATGCTTATGTGGTTCAGTTACGTAATATCTATTTCCCTTTTTGCAAAAGCGTTTGGTGGATACTTCCTCGCTCTACTTCACATCCCTGCTCAACCTTTATACCTTGCGGTCGTGGAGGTTTTTATAGTTTCGGTTTTTGCTGTTCTTAACTTCTTTGGATCAAAGGCTGTAGGTAAAGCAGAATTCTGGATAGTGCTTATAAAGCTCGCAGTTTTACTTTCTTTTGTCGTGCTGGGAGTCTGGAGTGTAAAGCCTGAACTTTTAAAGCCCCTCGTTGACCACGAAGAGATAATATCAACATTTTATGCGGCGTCTGTTTTGTTTCTCACCTACATGGGTTTTGGTTTGATAACCAACGCTTCGGAGAACATAGAAGATCCAAAAAAAACTGTGCCAAGAGCTATATACCTGAGCATACTGATAGTAGCAGTTGTTTACATATCAGTTGCCGTTGTTGCTGTGGGAAACCTCGGGGTCGAGGGTCTGATTAAATCAAAGGAGTACGCCCTTGCTGAAGCCGCAAAACCTTTTTTAGGTCAGGCGGGCTTTGTTCTTGTTTCTGTAGGTGCTTTGTTTTCAACGTCCTCTGCCATCAACGCGACCCTTTACGGGGGAGCCAATGTCGCTTATGTTCTTGCAAAAAAAGGGCACTTGCCTGAAACCTTTGAAAGAAAGGCATGGTTTAACGAGCCGGAAGGTTTATATATAACAGCCGTTTTAAGTGTCATCTTTGCAATCTTCTTTGATCTTAACGGGATTTCTGCTCTAATAAGTTTTGTTTTTCTTGTTATTTATCTTTTTGTAATCGCGTCCCACTATAGGCTTTTAGGTGAAGTGGAGGGAAAGAGGGTGCTTGTACTTCTCAACTTTATTGCTATCTTTGCCGTTTTTATTACGCTCATTGTATACCAGTGGGAGGTTCAAAGGGGTAGTTTTTACACAAGCTTTGGAGTTATCCTCTCCTTTTTTGTATTTGAAGTTGCTTACAGATCGATAACGAAAAGAAAGTTTGCAAAAGCGTCGGCTTTTTAGGTTAGATTACTTGTATCTGGACAGGTAGCAGCTTCCGCTACTGCAGCCAAACACCCTGAAGAGCAGCCGCTCCAGTCTTTTCCAGAAGCCGCGCATAGTGTTATTATACTTCAACCGTGAGGCTGTTCATCACAGGAGTGGGTTCGGGACTTGGAAAGGCTCTCGTTCTGGAGGCGCTCGAAAGGGGATACGAGGTCTTTGCTCTGAGCAGACGACTGCCTGCGGAACTTGAGGGAAGGATTCACTTCGCCCCCTGCGATCTGAGGGACTTTGAAAGGATACCCCTGACCCTGAAAAAGCTCCTCGATAGCTCAGACTACCTCGACCTCGTCATCCTGAACGCGGGTGTTCTTGGAAGGTTCGGGGATATGAGGGAGATACCCCTCCGCAGTTTCGAAGAGGTGATGAGCGTAAACCTCTGGGCTAACAAGGTAATACTGGATACGCTTTCTGATCTCGGTATCGGGGTAGGACAGCTCATAGGCATATCCTCTGGAGCCGCCGTTAACTGCAACAGGGGCTGGAACGCCTACGCCATATCGAAGGCTGCCCTGAACTGCCTGCTGAAGCTCTACGCAAGGGAGATGGAAAAAACCCACGTGATCGCTCTTGCGCCCGGGCTTGTTCTCACACCCATGCTCGAAGAGGTGATGCGTCAGGATGAGGAGCGCTTTCCCTCCGTCAGGAGGATAAAGGAATCTCCGAAGAGAACACCGGAGGAGGCGGCACGCCTGATCTTCCAGCTTCTCCCCAGACTGAGGGAGTTCGAAAGCGGATCCTTCGTGGACATCAGGAAGCTGTAAGCTTCGAGATCCTGTTCATTATGAACAGGGCGCTTTCGATCTTGCTTTCGAAGGCGAACTCCTCGAACCCCGACGCGGTTATCAGGTAGCCTTTGTGGTGCCCCGCACCCATAACCTCCGGAGGGTTTGCCACTATCATGTCCAGATTCTTCAGCTTCAGCTTCTTCCTTGCGTTCTTCAGAAGTTCCTCGCTTTCGAGGGCGAAACCCACGAGGATCTGAGTTTTCTTTTTTCTTCCCAGCTCCGCGAGTATATCCGGGGTCTGCTCCAGTTCCAAAATCAGTTTTCCCCCCTTCTTTATCTTCCTGTCGCTGGTTCGGAGGGGTCTGTAATCCGCGACCGCAGCGTTCATTATCACCACGTCCGCGTTCCCGAACTCTTCGAGGACAGCCCTCCGCATATCCTCCGCAGTTTTAACCCTTACTACGTCCGTTTCGGGAGGCTCGGGAGCCGTTGTGAACCCGGCGATGACCTTCACCTGAGCACCCATCCACCTTGCCACCCTCGCAAGGGAGAAGCCCATCTCACCGCTCGATTCGTTGGACACAAAGCGGACCGGATCGATGTATTCCCTCGTGGCACCGCAGGTCAGCAGAATCCTTTTACCTTCAAGGGGCTTGGGGTGCAGCGCCCACAGGATCCAGTCCTTGAGCCTTTCAGGGTCCGCAAGCCTTCCCTCCCCCTCCTCCTCGCAGGCTAAAAGCCCCCGCTCGGGTTCTATGATAAGGATTCCCCTCTCCCTGAGCTTTCTGAGGTTTTCCTGAACGGCAGGGTTCCTGAACATCACGGTATTTGCCGCCGGAGCTATCAGGAGCGTCCGATCGTAGGCGAGAACCGTCGTGGTTAAAAGGGTATCGCCTATCCCCAAGGCTATCTTGGAGAGGGTGTTTACCGTGCAGGGAGCTATCAGAAAGACCTCAGCCCACCGGGCGAGGTTTATGTGGGCGAGGGGATCCTCCGACCAGTCCGCGGAGACCCTGTTGCCCGAGAGGGTTTCGAAGGTCATATCCCCCACAAAGCTGCGGGTAAAGGGCGTTACGATTACCCTCACATCGGCTCCCAGCTTCCTCAGATCCCTGATAAGCTGAGCTGTTTTGTAAGCGGCTATACCACCCGTTACACCGATGAGAATCCTTCTGTTCTTCAAGAGGTGCATGGTTTTGGAACCCCGGTTCAGTAAGAGAACTCGCCCTCCAGTATCCTTCTGTAGAAGCCCTCCGGAAGGAAGGCGTACTCGTGCATCTCTGCAGAGTATATCTTCGCCTCCAGATCCACCTTCCGGATCGGTTTTCTGACCGGATGCTTCTTGGAAGCTATGGAGTAGGTCCACCAGTAACCGGCGTATATGGGAACTACGGAGGTGTAGAGGTCCACGAGGGGAAAAACCTTCCTGAGCGTTTTCTGAATCCTCACCACCATGTCTAAGTGGTAGTGGATCGATTCCGTCTGGGCGGTGAAGATGCCGTCCTCCCTGAGCGCTCTGTGGACAAAGCGGAAGAACTCCTCCGTGGTCAGCACGTGGGCGAACCCTACTGGATCCGTCGAATCCACGATAACCACATCGAACTCGTCCTCGTAATCCTGAACGTATCTGTAACCGTCCTCGTTGACTACTATCGCCCGGGGATCCTCGAAGGAGGCGGAGAGGGTCGGGAAGAACCTCTTGGAGATCTCTATAACCTCCCTGTCTATATCGACAAGAACAGCTCTCTTTACACACCTGTGCTTGAGAACCTCCCTCAGGGTGCCTCCGTCTCCGCCTCCTATGATGAGAACGTTCTCAGGGTTGGGATGGGCGTGCAGGGGGACGTGGGCGAGAAACTCGTGGTAGAGGAACTCGAACTTCTCATCGAGCTGGACGACCCCGTCGAGAACCAGTAGCCTGCCGAACTCCGGAGACTCGAGGACGAGGATCTCCTGATACTCGCTCTTCCCCTCGTAGAGCACCTTCGAAACCGTATAGCAGTGGCGGACCGGGGCGTAGGGATCCCTTTCTATGAAGAAAACGTCCCTCATCTTTTCTCCTCATACACATTATACAGTCTGAGGATATCCTCGGGTGGTATCTGCTCGACCCTCAGGGTAGGATCTAAACCCGCTTCCCTGATAACCTCCTCCGGCAGCTTCTTCTTCAGCATCTTCCTTTTCATAGAAAAGAGTCTGAGGAGGAACTCCTTGAAGCGCCTGTCATCGAGCTGAGGGGGTTTTTCCTTTCGAACTATCCTGATAACGCCCGAGTCGACCTTTGGTCTTGGAACAAAGAAGCGGGGCGGAACGCTCATCAGGTACTCTGTGGTGTAAAAGGTGTTCAGAAAAACGCTGAGCCATCCCCTTTCCCCCTTGCCCGTCAGCCTCAGGGCGACCTCCTTCTGAAGCATGAGAACTCCGAGGGGAATGCACCTTCGGTTCAGCACCAGGTTTTCCACTATGAGGGATCCCACGTTGTAGGGCAGGTTCCCTATTACCCTGAGCTTCTCGCCCAGGGAGCAGAAGGGGAAGGTTGTGGCGTCCGCCGTTACAACGCTCAGTCTGGGGTCTTCGATCCTTTCGAGCTCGCGCACCATGTCGGAATCCACTTCGAGGACGAACAGTCTGGAGAGGGGTTTCTCCAAAAGAACCCTCGTCAGGTTGCCGGTTCCCCCTCCTATCTCCACAACCCTGTCTCCCTCCTCGCAGTTGAGACTATCCGCAAGAGTTCTGAGAACACCTTCGGATACGAGGAGGTGCTGTCCCAGAGATTTTTTCAGCTCCGGCATATCTTCAGAATATAGCCTTGGAGTTCCGAAAAACAGAACGCTTAGAGCGTAATTTTTAGGTGAACCTCTCTTTCCTTACAGAAAGAGCTTCTGGTAGGGAACTAAGTCCCACCCAGAAGACCCGCTTGGGATTCCTGCTTCAACGAGGGCTTTTTGCCCTCTCCACAGGCGTAAGTTCGGGTCGCTCCGACCCTACCACCCTTAAGGCGGGTGAGACCTTTTTGCAGTATGTTCACACTTGCATTGTAATCCCTGTCCATTACTGCTCCACACTCGGGACACTCATGAAGCCTCTGAGCTAAAGTCTTTGGAACTCTGAAGCCACATACAGAGCAGTCCTGTGTCGTGTAGAATGGGTTAACCTTCACCACCCTAGCTCCTGCCATTACAGCCTTGTAGGTAGCAAAGGTGATAAGTGTCCCCCACCCAGCATCAAGTATCAGCTTCGCTAAACTGCT
>DRNB01000091.1 GCA_011375045.1 Aquifex aeolicus | reverse complement strand
GCTGTTTTGCAACGAAGGGATAGCTCCTGAGGATAGCCTCCACGAGCCTGTCCCTCACCCTGAGGAGAACCCTGTTTCCCTCCCTCCTCTCTTCTGTATCCACGAAGCAGAGGGCTATTCCCTTCTGGAGCGTGGGGGAGAAGGTGCCGCTCGTTACGTAGCCTATCTGCCTGTCTCCCTTCAGCAGCTCGTAACCTTCCCGGGGAACCCCTCTGACCGCGAGCTCCAGACCAAAGAGCCTCCTCTCAGGCTTTCTGGAGAGGAGAGCCTCCCTTCCGATGAACTCCTTGGAGGTGTCGACGAACCTGTCCAGATTCGCCTCGAAGGGGGTTATGTCCTCGGAGATCTCATGACCGTAGAGGGGAAGTCCCGCCTCTATCCTGAGAACGTCCCTTGCTCCGAGTCCGCAGGGTCTTGCGTCCCCCAGCAGCTCCCTGAACAGCTCCACGCCTGTATCCGCCGGGGCGTATATCTCGAAACCGTCCTCCCCAGTGTAGCCTGTTCGGGAGATCAGAACCTCATCGAACTCCCTGAAGGCGTAACGGGGCAGATCTGAAACCCTGTAAAGGCGGGAGAGGATGCGCTCGCTGTCCCTTCCCTGAAGGGCTATCTGGACGGTTTCCTCCGAGAGGTCCCTGACGGGCAGGAACCTGCCGATCCACTCCCTCATCTTGTTCCTGTTGACGGCGTTCACGCAGAGGAGGAAGCGATCCTCCGCAAGCATGTAAACGGTGGCATCGTCCTTCACCCCTCCCCTCTCGTTTGTGAAGAGGGTGTAGCGAACCCTGCCGGGTTTGAGCTCTGTGAGCTTAGCGGTGGTGAGTTTCTGAAGCACGCCGAAGGCGTCCTCTCCGCTCAGAAGAAACCTTCCCATGTGGGAGACGTCGAAGAGTCCCGCGGACTCCCTTACAGCTCTCACCTCCTCGATGACGCTACCGTAGTGAAGGGGCATCTCCCAGCCGCTGAAGCGGGTGAACCGGGCGGACAGCTCCCTGTGGAATCCGTAAAGCGGTGTTCTCATAAGCGGGTATATTTTACCGCAGGCGTGGTTTACCATATATCCTGCCATGGGAGCTGTTCTCCTTGCTTTTGTGCTTGTTTTTCTGGCTTTTCTTCCCTTTCACCTTACGGGTTCTCCGGAAGGGGGAAGTGTTTCCTTCAAAAAGCTGGATCCCGAGAGTTTCTCACCCACAGCAGGCACCGAGGGAGGAACCCTTTACTTTATCCTGAACGGGGATCCAAAGACCTTGAACCCCGCCCTCGCTCAGGAGACCACCTCCACCGCGGTTATCGGCGACCTCTTCTCGGGACTGACCCGTCTGAACCTTAAGACCATGGAGGTAAAGCCCGACCTCGCCCTCAGGTGGGAGGTGTCCGAGGACGGGAGGGTGTGGACCTTTTACCTGAGGAGGGATGTGCGCTGGAGCGATGGGACCCCCTTCACCGCGGACGACGTGGTCTTCACCTTCAACGAGATCTACTACAACGACTCCATACCCACGCCGACGAGGGACATCCTCACCGTAAAGGGTAAGAAGATAAAGGTGGAGAAGATAGACCGCTACACGGTCAGATTTACCCTTCCCGAACCCTTCGCCCCGTTCCTGAACGCCCTGAGCGCGGAGATCCTTCCCAAGCACAAGCTCGAGAAGTTCGTGAGGGAGGGAACCTTCAATACGGCGTGGAACGTGAACACAGACCCCTCCGAGATAGTGGGAACGGGTCCCTGGGTAATAAAGGAGTACGTCAAGGGACAGAGGGTAGTTTACCTCAGGAACCCTTACTACTACCGGAAGGACGAGGAAGGCAGAAGGCTCCCCTACCTGAAGAGGAAGGTGGGGGTTATAGTGAGCGATCCCGATACGGCGCTCCTCAAGTTCTCCAACGGCGAGGTCGATTATCTGGGACTGCGTCCCCAAGACCTTCAGCACATAGCAAAGTTAGAGGGGAAGGAGGTGGAGGTTTACGACCTTGGACCCACGCCCTCGACCACCTTTCTGGTTTTTAACCAGAACCCCAACGCCAAGATCCCCCCCTACAAGCTCAGATGGTTCCAGAACAGGATATTCCGGATAGCCATATCCCACGCGGTAGATCGGGAGGGTATCTGCTATCTGGTTTACAACGGTCTTGCCGAACCCCTCTACACCCCCATAACCCCAGCCAACAGACCCTACTACGTGGAAGGCTACTATCCTAAGTTCGAGTACAACCTCGAAAAGGCGAGGAAGCTGCTCGAGAGCATCGGCTTCAGGGACAGGGACGGGGACGGTATTCTGGAGGATCCGGAGGGACACGATCTCAAGTTCACGCTGATAACCAACGCAGGCAACAAGGAGAGGGAAACCATAGGAAACATCCTCAAGGAGGATCTGAAGAAGATAGGTGTAGAGGTTCACTTTCAACCCATAGACTTCAACAACCTCGTCTCCCGGCTGACCGCCCCCCCCTACGAGTGGGAGGCGGTGATAATAGGTCTGACGGGATCTTTGGACCCCCACTTTGGCAGGAACGTGTGGCACTCCTCCGGACTGCTCCACATGTGGCACCCCCGTCAGGAAAGCCCCTCTACCCCCTGGGAGGCGGAGGTGGACAGACTGATAGACAGGGGAGCTGTTGAGCTCGACTTTAAAAAGCGGGTCGAACTTTACCGAAAAGCCTTCAGGATCATAACGGAACAGCAACCCATGATATTCATAGCTACCCCCAAGAGCATGCTGGCGGTTTACCGTAAGTTCGGCAACCTGTTCCCGACCGTCTGGGGGTGGTACGAGGAGGAGATGCTCTTTGTAAAGTAGCTGTTAATATATACTGATTTCGGATGAGGATAATACTCTTCTCAGGAAAAGGGGGAGTAGGGAAAACAACCATCTCCGCCGCCACAGGCTACAGACTCTCGGATCTTGGCTACAGAACCCTTGTGGTTTCCCTCGATCCCGCCCACTCCCTTGCGGACGCCTTCGATCTAACCGAGGAGTCCCGGCGCGACGCCCGGGGACTGCCCCTGAAGATCAACGAAAGACTCTACATTCAGGAGATAGACATTCAGGAGGAGATAGACCGCTACTGGGGGGACGTTTACCGCTTCTTAGAGCTTCTCTTCAACACAACGGGACTGGACGAGGTTCTGGCGGAGGAACTGGCTATACTGCCCGGCATGGAGGAGGTAACCAGCCTCCTTTACGTGAACAAATATTACAGGGAAAAGGAGTTCGATGTGCTGATACTGGATCTGCCCCCCACGGGGGAATCACTCAGGTTCGTCTCCATGCCCACGGTTCTCAAGTGGTATATGAAAAAGATCTTCAAAACGGAGAGGCTTGTGATGAAGGTCGCCCGGCCGGTGGTGGGGAGGCTAACGGACGTTCCCCTGCCCGACGAAACCTACTTCAGAGCTTTGGAGAACTTCTACGAAAAGCTAAAGGGTGTCGACGAGGTTCTCATAGATCCGGAGGTAACGTCCGTCAGGCTGGTTTCCAATCCGGAGAAGATGGTCCTCAAGGAGAGTCAGAGAGCCTTCATGTACTTCAACCTCTTCGGGGTGAACGTGGATGCGGTTGTTGTTAACAAGGTTATACCCTCCGATGCGGCGGACTGCTCCTTCCTCAGGAGCTGGGTGGATATACAGAAGCGTTATTTGGAGGAGATAGAAAGCTACTTCTCCCCCGTGCCGGTTCTGAAGGTTCCCCTTTTAGAGGAGGAGGTCTGCGGACCCCAGAAGCTGAGGATACTGTCGAACATAATATACAGGGACAGGGATCCCTCCGAGGTCTTCTTCAGGGAAAAGGCTTACGAGTTCCTTCAGGACGAGGAAGGCTACGTGATAAAGATAAAAGCACCCTTTGTGAAAAAGGAGAACGTCTCCCTCCTCAAGGGGGAGGATGAGATAGTGGTAAGGGTCGGGAACTTCAAGAGCCACATTCTCCTTCCCCGCAAACTCAAAAATCTGGAGCCCAGAAGCGCCAGAATAGAGGAGGGTTACATCTACGTAAGG
>DRNB01000090.1 GCA_011375045.1 Aquifex aeolicus | reverse complement strand
TTCTCGTATCCCATCTTCCTGAGGAACTCCTTCAGGCGGGGGTCCCTGAGGGGCATCCAGACCTCCTCCTCCCCCCTCAGGTAAAGCTCCCTGTCTCCCTCGACCACGTGAACCGGCAGGGCGTCGAAGAACTCGTTGGAAAGGACGACCCCCTCTAAAGGCTCCAGATCCTCGACCCAGCTGACGCAGTCGAACCCCGAGAGGATCTCCCTCTGCACCTTCCTGAGGAAGGGGCTTATCTCGTATATCCTGTAGCGGAGTCTGGCAAAGAGGCGGGGGTGGTGGTTCCGGTAGTAGGAGAGTATGTCCCGAGCCATCAGACCCCTCCCCGCACCCAGCTCCAAGAGGACGGGGTTCTCCATCTCCTCCAAGTGGGGGAGGAGGAACTGAGCCACCACTTCCCCGAAGAGGGGATCCAGCTCCGGGGCGGTGAAGAAGTCTCCGCCGGCGGCGAACTTCTCCCTGCTGGAGGTGTAGTAGCGGCGGACCGCCTCCTCCATAAAGTCCCTGAAGCGAATCACAGCATAACCCTCCCGTCCCTCATCTCTACCACCCTGCGGGTTCTGCGGGCGAGAGCCTGCTCGTGGGTAACCATGACGATGGTTCTGCCTTCCTCGTTGAGTCTCTCGAAGATCTCCATAACCACCTCGGTGTTCCTGGAGTCGAGGTTTCCCGTGGGCTCGTCCGCGAGGATCACGGCGGGATCGTTCGCAAGGGCGCGGGCTACGGCTACCCTCTGCTGTTCACCGCCGGAGAGCTGGTAGGGTTTCCTCTTCTCCTTACCGCCGAGTCCCATGCTCCTGAGCAGTTCCGCCGCTCTCTCCTCCGCCTCCCTGCGGGACACCCCCCTCTTGAGCATGGGTATCATGACGTTTTCGAGGGCGGAGAACTCGGGCAGGAGGTAGTGAAACTGGAATATGAAACCTATCCTCCTGTTCCTCAGCCGGGACAGGTGCTCCTCATCGTCGTAGTTCACCTTTACGCCTTCGAAGAAGACCTCCCCCGTGGTCGGTCTGTCGAGAAGACCCATGATGTAGAGGAGGGAGCTTTTTCCGGATCCGGAGGCACCCACCACGCTGACGAACTCCCCCTTTTCCACACTCAGGGAAACGTCCCTCAGTATCTCCTCACCGTCTATCCTCTTGCTGACGTCCTTCAGGTATATGAGCACCTTCAGCTCTTTACGGCTGTTTTCTCCTCCACCACCGCCGCAGGCGGTAGCTTTCTGAGATCTATGATAACCGCCGTCTCGTCGCACTCGGGAAACTTCACGCAGTTGACGCAGTCCCCCCAGACCTTGTGGGGAAGGCTGCTCTTCTCCACGGGGCTGAAACCCATCCTCTCGAAGAACTCCCTTGCGTAGGTGAGGGAGAAAACCCTTCCGACCCCCAGCTCCTTCGCCTCCCTGAGGCACGCCTCCACCAGCTCCCTGCCTATTCCTTCCCCCTGTCTGTCCTCCTTCACGGCGAGGCTCCTGATCTCCGCAAGGTCCTCCCAGATCACCTGAAGGGCGGCGCACCCGACCACCTTACCCTCCTCCTCGTAAACCCAGAAGTCCCTTATGTGCTCGTATATGGAGTTGAGGCTTCTGGGCAGGAGGAGTCCCCTGCGGGCAAACTCACCCACGAGGGTGTATATGAACCTCGCGTCGGAGAGCTTTGCCTTCCTTACCATAGACTTTAAATATAACCTGACCCTTCGAGGTGGTATATTAAATTCTTAAGGTGTCGAGGAGGGTGCTGGGTTTTCTGCTTGCGGTCTGTCTCTTTGGCGTGTTTACGGTGAAGGGGGGGTATCCTGACGTTCTCTGCATTCACTATCAGGAGGGGGTCGTCCATGTGGAGAAGGAGCATCCGGAGCTTCCGGGGGATGAGAAGGAGCTTCACGTGAAGCTGTTGCCGGATGCTTCCCTGAAGGTGTGCAAGCTGACCATCGATGAGTTTGCAGACACCCGCAGCTCTTTCGACGTAACCACCTTCAAACGCTGGGCAACCATCCTGCCTCCTCTAAGAACTCCTCCGCCGGGAAGCGAACATAGCCTCATTAAAACTGTGCGTTTGATTATCTGATACCCCGGAAACTTTCCTGACGAGTTCACCCTTTTATCGGAGGTGAGAGTATGTTTGTGCTGTTGCTCCTGCTTGCAGGTTTGAGCTTCGGGTTGAGTATAGAGGAGGCGATGAGGACGGCTCTCGAGAGGAGTCCGGTGCTGAAAGCCATGGAGGAGAGGCTCCGGATCTTCGAGGGGATGGAGAGGTCAGCCTTAGCCTTTCCGAACCCCGATATAGGCTTTGAAAGCGGTTTCCTCACGA
>DRNB01000089.1 GCA_011375045.1 Aquifex aeolicus | reverse complement strand
CTGCTGGGACCCAACCACACGGGCTTTGGTCCCGATGTGTCCGTTTACAGGGGGGAGGCTTGGGAAACACCTTTCGGGGAGGTTCCCGTGGACGGTGAGTTTGTGGAGGCTATTCTGAGGCATCCGGTAGCTGAAGCGGACCAGTCAGCCCACCTCTACGAACACTCCCTCGAGGTTCAGCTACCTTTTCTCCAGAGATACGCCCTGCGGGCGTTCCGCATAGTGCCCGTAGTCATGAAGTTTGTGAACTACGACAGAGCGCAGGTGCTGGGATCGTTTCTCGGCAACCTCCTCAGGGAGAAACCTGCCCTCGTGGTCATAAGCTCGGATATGTCCCACTACGTTCCCGCCCGCAGAGCCGAGGAGAGGGACAGACTGCTCATCTCCGCCATGGAAAGGTTGCTGACGGAGGAACTTTACTTCAAGCGCATCCAGTACAACATATCGATGTGCGGCTTCATCCCTGCGGTAACAGGCATAGAGGCTGTGAGGGTCCTCGGTGCAAAGAGGGGGATTCTTGTGGATTACGGTCATTCGGGAGAGGTTACAGGAGATGAGGAAAACGTGGTAGCTTACGCGGGGATGATTTTTGTCTGAGAATTGACTAAATTATTTTACTCCCGATGATAGATACCCACTGCCATCTCGATCTTCTCAGTGAAGAGGTGCGCCGGGAGGATCTCAGGGATCCTTCCCTCGAGTATCTGATCACCGTAGGCTACGACCGGAAAACCATCCAGAACGCTCTGAAGATAGTTAGCGAGCACGAGCACGTACTGTGTGCAATCGGCTTTCACCCCCATGAGGCTGACAGGGTAAGCGACGAGGATATAGAGTGGCTCAGGGAAGCTGTGAAGAAAAACCCGAAGGTCAGGGCGATAGGGGAGACGGGTCTGGACTTTTACAGAAACTACTCGGACAGAAAAAATCAGGAGGAGGTTTTCAGAAAGCAGATAGCCCTCGCTAAGGAGCTTGGTCTTCCCCTTGTGATTCACATGAGGGACGCTGAGGAGGAGACGCTGAGGATACTTCGGGAGGAGGGAGCTTACGAGGTGGGGGGTGTTATGCACTGTTTTTCGGGTTCCTATGAAACCATGAAGAAAGCTGTGGATCTGGGTTTTTACATATCCTACTCAGGGGTTATAACCTACAGAAACGCCGGGAACCTGCGGGATGTGGTCCGGAGGACCCCTACCACCCGGATACTCCTCGAAACGGACGCACCCTTCCTCACACCCCAGCCCGTAAGGGGAAAACAGAACCGACCTTCCTACATCTGGCACACGGCGAAGGTGCTCACCGAGCTTCTCCCCAACACCTCCCTCGAGGACGTGGACAGGATGACGAGCGAGAACGCCAAGCTTGTCTTTAACATAGGAAACAACGGCAGAAGGGAAACGGTAACCTACGTTATAAACAACCGCCTCTACATCAACCTGACGAACAAGTGCAACCTTCACTGCTCCTTCTGTCAGAGGGAACGGGAGCGCAACTTCATGGTCAAGGGCTACTGGGTATGGATCTCACGCGACCCCTCCGTGGAGGAGGTAATCAGGGAGATAGGGGATCCATCCCGCTACGAGGAGATAGTCTTCTGCGGTTACGGTGAACCAACCCTGAGATTCTCCGCCCTCAAGAAGATAGCCGCCTGGGTAAAGTCCAGAGGAGGAAGGGTCAGGGTAGATACCAACGGCCTCCTTTTTACCTTCCTCCCGAGGGAAAAGCTCAGGGAGCTCAGGGGACTGGTGGACGTGTGGTCGGTGAGCCTTAACGCTCCCGACGCGGAAACCTACCGAAGGGTGTGCAGACCCACCCAGCCCGACGCCTTCGAGAAGGTCATCGCCTTCATAAGGGAAGCTCTGAGGGAGGGCTTTGAGGTGGTGGTCTCAGCGGTAGATTGTCCGGGGGTGGATATGGAGAAAACCAGAAAGCTCGCGGAGGAAATGGGCGCCAAGTGGAAACACAGACCCTACGAGGTGGTGGGATAAAGCCAGCCTGAAGAATCTGTTGATATATTAAATCTTATGATAGTTAAGATAAATCTGACAGGGGAGGGAAATCTCGTCCTTCCTAAAAGTTACAATCACATCCTTCAGGCTTTTTTCTACAGGAACATGGATCCTGTCCTCTCAAGGTTCCTCCACGATATTGGCTTTCCTTACGGAAAGAGGAAGTTCAAGCTCTTCACCTTTTCGAAAGTAATAGGAAAACTTTCCCTCAAGAACAGAAAGAAGGGGCTTCTGCTTTTTGAACCTGAGATAACCCTTTACTTCTCCTCACCCCTTATGGACATAGTTTCCTCATCGATCAGGACCTTCTTAAGGAGGGACAACCTGTTTCTGGGGAGGAACCGCCTGAGTCTCTCCTCAATAGAGCTTGTGAAACCCGACGTGGACGGAGAGATAACCGTCAGGTGTTTGTCGCCGATAACCGTCTATAAAACACCGGAAGGGGAGAGAAGGTTTCACTATCTGAACCCCTGGCAGGATGAGTTCTACGAGCTTATCAAAAAAAATCTTGTTAAAAAATACGAGCTTGTGTATAGTAAAAGCTACGGAGGGGAGCTGGAAATAAAACCCGTTAAAGTTATGAAGGGTTATAGGAAAAAGGTGCTTTATAGAGGAACGCTTATAGAAGCATGGGAGGGTTACTTCAAGCTGTGTGGCGATCCGGAAATCCTAAGACTCGCTCTTGAAGCGGGCTTGGGGGCTAAGAATCCTCAGGGCTTTGGGATGGTGGGGAGAGCATTATGATAGAAGGAATTTATCAAATAGGTAGTATAGTTAAGCAGGGGAAAAGGATTTCGGAGATAGCCTCGGACATCCCTCAGCTAAAAGAAGATATTAAATACAAAGTTGGAGTAATAAATTTCAGTTTAGATAAGGAAATAATAGAAATAGACACCAGAAAAGAGTATGAACTGGGAGATGAGGATAAGTTTAAGTACATAAAACTTGGGCTTACCGGAAGACAAAATCAATTCTTCTGCACTTTTACAGACTTAAAAAGGCTACAATGTGAGGAGGGTAAGGAATACTCCTGTTGGTTATCTATAAAGGAAGAAATTCAAAAATTATCAACAAATGAAGTAAGAAACTTTCTCAAAACACTGCAAAGAGTGAAAGGAACCTTTTATTCTGGCAGAACTTTAGATTTATCCAAAATACGAATTTTTAATGGTGGATCGGTTGAGGGTTTTGAAGATGAAAAAGAGTTTAAACAATTTCTAAAAAGACAGCTCGGTCGGAATGAGGACATAATCTTCTGGACTATAGAAATAAATGGTAAAAAAATAGTTGATTGCAATTTTTACGATGAACTTATAAAGAAGAAGGTAATTGATGAGAAAAAGAGGGAAGGGAAAGCAGTCTGCTATATGTGCGGGGAGGAAAAGAAGGAGTATTTGGAAGATTTCGCACGATTTCCCATAAAGTTCTTCATAAACGATAAGGTGGGATTCTCTCAAAAACTTTCAGATAGATGGGAAGGAAATTTTGCTTTATGCGTGAGCTGTTACATATCCGTATTTGCAGGACAAAAGTTTGTTCTGAACAACCTGAAATTTAGTGTGGGTGGTGTTATTGACGTTTTGTTAATTCCGGAGTTCGTAGGAAAGGTGCCTTTTGCACAAGATAAATTGAAAGAATGGGCGGATTTAATTAGAGATTTATACAACCCTTTTAAATTCTTTGAAGAAGATGAGTTGAAGGGAAAGCTTGAGAGATATAGAAGAAGAGGATATCTAAAAAACTTCTTGCTGAATTATATTTTTTACGAACTTAATAACCAGCAGTTTAAGATTTACTCAGTAGTAAAGGATTTACCAAGCAGTAGGATTGACGAACTCAGGAGGAAATTTAACAAATATAGGTTCAAAGTTTTGGAACAAGGTTTAGAACCTCTCAAAAGCTACGGAAGTATTTATACTTTAATTCCTCTTAGATACTCTCAATCCGACAAAAAAATAATAGATAAATCTAAAATCTCCGAGATATTCTCCTCAATCCTTGAGGAAATACCTGTAAACAAAAATTTCCTTGTGAGGGAATTTTGGATAGGAGCAATGGCAAGATATTTTTCAAACACGAGTTATTTTGGTATAAAAGAGATGTCTAAACAAGAAGATAAAGATAAAGCGATGTGGCAATACATATTAAAAACCTATCAGCTTTTAATCTTACTTAAGGAACTCCCACTTTTAAATAAAAGGAGGGTAGAAATGGATTTGAGTAAAATTCCCGAAAAACTCCAAATGTATATTGAGGAAGTAGGGTTTAACGAGCAAGAAACTGCTTTGTTTTTACTCGGGACACTAATAGGGGATATAGGAAGTAAGCAGATAAAATACGGGAGCAAACCCATACTCAACAAAATTAACTATCAGGGGATGTCCCTTGGAAGGCTGGAAATCTTATTTAACGAGGTCCACGAAAAGTTAAAACATGAAAAACTTTTGTTCCCTGAAGAAGAATTAATTTACGGAACAGCTAATTACTTATTTAATAAAAACCTTAAGAACTGGAATTTAAAACCTTACGAAAATGTTTATTACCTTCTGTCAGGATATGCATATAAAACTGCGTTAAATATTAAAGGAAAGGAGGTTTGAAATGGAAGACAGAGTTCT
>DRNB01000088.1 GCA_011375045.1 Aquifex aeolicus | reverse complement strand
TCCTCCTCCCCTATGTTGGCTACAAACATCACCGGCTTCACGGTCAGGAGGAAGAGGGTTTTCTCCGCGTACCTGAGGGTTTCCTCCGGAAGCCTGCCCCTGTGTTTTCTGAGGGGTTCGAGGTCCTCGAGGATCTCCTTTATCCTCAGGAGGTGTTCGAGCTCCTCCTTCGCGCTGGCATCACCGCCTCTGGCGGTCTTTTCGACTCTCTCAAGCCTTCTGCTGACCGTTTCCAGATCTTTGGCGATCAGCTCGAGCTCGACTACCTCCGCGTCCCTGACAGGGTTCACGTTCCCCTCCACATGAACTACCCCTTCTCTTTCGAAGCATCTGAGCACCATGGCAACAGCGTCCACCTCACGTATGTGGGCAAGGAACTGGTTTCCGAGACCCTCCCCTTTGCTGGCACCCTTCACGAGCCCCGCTATATCGACGAACTCTATGAAGGTGGGGGTTACCTTCCGGGAGCCTTCCAGCTTGGCGATGTGCACAAGCCTCTCATCGGGAACCTCCACCGCTCCTATGTTTGGTTCTATGGTGCAGAAGGGATAGTTCGCAGCCTGAGCTCTGGCTGATCGGATGAGGGCGTTGAAGAGGGTAGATTTGCCCACGTTCGGAAGACCCACGATTCCTACCCTGAGACCCATGGCAGAATAATATAGGCTTCCTCAGAGCTTTCCGCCACCGAATATCTGCTCCCTGAGATCCTGAAGCTCCCTGAACATCTCTCTGGTGTTAAATCTGGTCTGGTAGGTTTCCATCATGAGATTCCAGTCCCAGTAGTTGTTTCTGGCTTCGAGGAAGGAAACCTTCTCCAGCTGACCGTTTACAAAAACAGCCATGAAGGTGGAGGCGACAGGTTCTCCCCTGCGGAGGTGTTCCCAGATCAGAACCCCCATCACGAAGATCTCGTTGCCCAGCTTCTCCCCGAACCCTGCGATTCCCAAGATGTCCTTTACCTGCGTGGGGTAGAACTTTCTCAAGCCATCCCTGAAGGGTTCCACGAGGGAGAGAAACTCCTCCTGCGATAGCCTTTTCCTCTCGAGATCTCCCTTCCTCTTCCTCTGGTCGTCCCCTGAAGGGAACTCTACGATTTTACCCATCCGCTATATATTATTCAGGATACCGGTGTCCGGGGGTATCAGGGGAAGAACTTCTTGAAGCCCTCTATAATCTTCTCAGTATTGACCTCGTAAGTTCCCCTCGCTATCTCCTCTTTGATCTTTCTGACCTTGAGGCTCAGATCATCGAAGTCCGCTTCCATAGCCTTTCTCGCTGTTTCCGAGATCTCAACCACGTCTCCGGATCTCTGAACCTCCTCGACGGACTCCTTCCTCCTGACCCTTTTACCCGCCTCGAGCGCCTGTCCTATAAGCCTGTTCAGGCTGACCCTGTCTATCATCTCAGTAAATAGTATCGGTCTCTTCAGATGAATTTTCAAGAAGTTTGTAGGCTTCGGGGATAGCCTCCACCACGTCCCGGGCTCTGAGGCTTTCCCTGTGCGTTTTCTTCTCCGCAAGTTCCCCCGCCAGACCGTGCAGGTAAACCCCCAGCTTCAGGGCTTCCTCGGGGGACATGCCCCTGCCCAGCAGGGAAGCGAGGATACCGGACAGAACATCCCCTGTTCCCCCCTTCGCCATAGCCTGGGTTCCGCGGACCGAAACGTAAGTCCTCCCCTCAGGGGTAGCCACAACCGTCCTCGCCGATTTGAGGATCAGGTAGCATCCGAACCTCTCTGAAAACTCGGCGGCGACATCGATCTGATTGCAGATTATTTCCTCGGAGGGAAGTCCGCTGAGTCTTGCGAACTCACCAACGTGAGGGGTGAGAACGGTTACCTCTTCTCTCTCTTTCAGAAAGGAGATGTCTCCTGTGTCCGCAAGGTTGTTGAGACCATCCGCGTCTATGAGGAGGGGTTTCCGCCAGCCGAGGGTAAGGTCCCTCACCACGTCCTGCCCTTCCTCGTACCTGTCCATACCCATGCCCAGAGCCATAACAGAGAACCTCTCCTGAAGGGAGAGGATCTCCTCCACAGCAAAGTAAGAGAGCCTGCCCCTTCCCGGCAGAGGAAGGCTCATTTCCTCCACGAGAGACTTTTCGAAGATGTCGTTCAGATCCTCGGGAACCCCCACACTTACAAGCCCGCTCCCCGTTCTTGTCGCTGCCAGAGCCGCCAAGATAACGGCACCCGTCTTTCCTCTGCTGGCACCCACCAGGAGCACGTGTCCCTCCCTTGTCTTGTAGGTGTCTCTCTCCCTGCGGGGAATCGAAAGACTGAGAGGGTCTATAACCTCTCTCCTCACGCTGTCGGCAAGCCGGGAGGGTATCGATATGTCCTTAACAACCACCTCCCCGCAGAACTTGGCGGCTGGATAGAGGACATGGCATATCTTCG
>DRNB01000087.1 GCA_011375045.1 Aquifex aeolicus | reverse complement strand
GTCTCCGTCGATGATCCCGAAACCGCGAGGAAGGTTCTGAAGCTCATAGACGCTCTCGACGATCTGGAGGACGTTCAGCAGGTCATAGCCAACTTCGAAATTCCGGAGGAGATACTCCAGCGGGTCGAAGCCTGATGCTCCGGAGTTTCCTCAGCACGTTTGTGGAGTACACCACGGACGTTTTCCCCTACTTCCTCCTCGCCTCCCTGATCGGAGCCATCCTTCAGAGCCTCGGAGGTGCGCGCCTTGTGAGCGGCAGGCTGGTCAACAGCCGTTACGCTCCCCTCTTCACCGCCGGCGTAGGGGCGGTTGTTCCCCTGTGCTCCTGCTCCATGATCCCGGTGGCAAGAACCATAAACAGCTTCTCCCGCAGAAGCTACGCTCCCGTTCTTTCTTTTCTGATTACCGCTCCTGTTCTCTCTCCCCTTGTGATTCTGCTAACCTTCGGTGTGTTCGGACTGGAGATAACTCTTCTGAGAGTTCTCTACGTTCTGCTCTTTGCTCTGACGCTGTCGGTGGCTGTTCACTTCCTCTTTCCCAAGAGGGAGATCCTTCCCCTCATTCAGGGAGGTTTTCAGGAAGAGAGGGGGAAACTCGAAACCTTCCTGCGCAGCTTCAGGGATCTGTTCCTGTCCACCGGAAAATACGTCCTCCTCGGTCTGCTCATAGCATCCCTTATAAAGGTCCTCGTTCCCGAGGAACTGATCGCCTCCTTTGCCTCCCACTTCCTTTCTTACCCCCTCATAGCACTCCTCTCTGTTCCTATCTACGTCTGCTCCGGGGAGGAGGTTCCCATTGCAAGGTCTCTTCACGAACTTGGCTTAACCCACGGTCAGGCGCTTACCTTCATGCTCGCCTCGACGGGGATATGTGTTCCCACCGTTGTCGCTCTGCTGAACTTCCTCCCACGTCAGATAGTTTTCCTCTACGGAGCCTCCTGGTTTCTGGTGTCCCTCCTCGCAGGTTTTCTGACGGACGCGTTTTTAAATTAATAGATCATGTTTGTGAAGATACTGCCTCCGCAGGTAAGGAGCCGGATAGCGGCGGGAGAGGTCATAGGCTACCCGGCGGACGTGGTGAAGGAGCTGGTGGAGAACTCTCTGGACGCGGGGGCAACGAGGATAGAGGTGGAGGTGTCCGGAGGGGGGAAAAGACTCATCCTTGTGAGGGACAACGGGACGGGGATACACCCCGAGGACGTGGAGAAGGTCATCCTCGAAGGGGCAACCAGCAAGATAGAGTCCGAGAGCGACCTTCTGAACCTCACCAGCTACGGCTTCAGGGGGGAGGCTCTCTACTCCATATCGAGCGTGAGCAGGCTGAGGATACGCTCCCGATACTATCAGGAAAAGGAGGGACGCCAGATAGAGGTGGAGGGGGGAAGGCTCCTCTCGGTGCGCAGGGCGGGCATGCCTGTGGGAACGGAGGTGGAGGTGAGGGATCTCTTCTACAACCTCCCCGTGAGGAGGAAGTTCCTCCGGAGGGAGGACACGGAGAGGAACAGGATCAGGGATCTGCTGAGGGCGTACGCTCTCGCCTGTCCGGGGGTTAGCTTCAGCTTCTTCTCCAGCGGGAGGGAGATCCTCTCCCTGACCGGAGCACAAGAGGAGGAGAGGGTGGCTCAGCTACTCGGGGAGGGTTACGAGAGGATCGTCGGCGAGAGGGACCTTCTGAGGGTGCGGGCTTACGTTTTCAGAAACGCCCGGCAGGGCGTCTTTTACATCTTTGTCAACAGAAGACCTGTAAGGAACAGGAACCTGAAGGAGTTTCTGAGGAAGGTTCTGGGCTACAGGACGGTGGCGGTTCTGTTCCTCGAGCTTCCCCCCTACGCTGTGGACTTCAACGTTCACCCCACAAAGCGGGAGGTCAGGTTCCTAAAGGAGAAGAGGGTTCTCTCCCTTCTCAGGGAGATCCTGAAGGGAAGCGGCGGGGATCTGGACATCGACTTCCTGTCTCAGGAAGCTCCCACCTACAGGACGGGCTTCAGGGTGGTGGGTCAGATCGAGGAGACCATCATAGTGGCTCAGAGGGGGGACTACCTTTACTTCTTCGATCAGCACCTGCTTGCGGAGAGGATCAGATACGAGGAGCTGGGGGAGGGTTCGGAGGATGTAGCCTGCAGAACCGCTCTGAGGGCGGGGGAGCCTCTCGATCGGGAGAGGATGGAGGAGCTTCTGAGGCGGTGGGGCGACCTCGAAAACCCCCACGTGTGTCCCCACGGAAGACCCCTCTACTACCGCATTCCCCTGAAGGAGATATACGAAAGGCTGGGCAGGAACTTCTGAGACCCTCCCTTCGGCACGCTTCTTGCACCTTTCCCTGTGAGGAGGAAAAGGGATGAAGGTGGTCATAGTGGGCAACGGCATAGCCGGCACGGCTCTGGTGGAGGAGCTTCTGAGGGAGGGCGAGGCAAAGGGCGTTCCCCTGAGGATACAGGTCTTCGGCGAGGAGAAGTACATAGGCTACAACAGGATCCTCATCACGG
>DRNB01000086.1 GCA_011375045.1 Aquifex aeolicus | reverse complement strand
TCCCGGGTTCTGATCCTGTCCGAGTTTCCGGAGGGCGAGGCTTCTGTTCGTCTCTCCTTCCTCTCGCTCACGGAGAGGATCGCCTCGACCTCGGGTCTTACCGTGTGGGCTATCTTTCTGATGCTCAGCAACGACAACTACCGCCTCTCAGCCGCCCTCATGGTTGTCTTTCCCCTTGGGGGTATCGGGCTTTATCTTCTCTACCTCAGGGAGAGGGTTCGCCGATCCCCTCCTCCCTCTTAGCCACGCGGAGCATGCGTTCGATTTCCTGCCGGGCGGTTCCTCCGTAGGTCCTTCTCCTGTCGGCTACCCGGCGGGGATCGAAAAGCTCCGTAACGTCCTCCCCGAACAGCTCCGAGAAGCTCTTCAGCTCTCCGAGGGTTACCTCCTCGAGGGTCTTCCCCTTCTCTAAAAGATAGGAGACCAGAGCACCCACGGTTCTGTGAGCGCTTCTGAAAGGCATCCCCTTTTCCACCAGGTAGTTGGCGAGATCGGTTACCAGCGTGAAGTTGCCCGCCCTTTCCTCCATCTTCTCCCTGTTTACCCTCATCCCCTCGATAACTTTGCGGACGCCCCTCAGGGATCCCTTCAACGTCCTTACTGTGTCGAAGAGGGGTTCCTTATCCTCCTGAAGGTCTCTGTTGTAAGCTGTGGGGAGACCCTTGAGCACGGTCAGGAGGGTTATGAGGTTTCCAAAGAGCCTGCCCGTTTTTCCCCTCACAAGCTCGAGGACATCGGGGTTCTTCTTCTGGGGCATTATGGAGCTACCTGTGCAGAGTTTGTCGGGAAGTTCCACGTAACGGAACTCCTCAGAGGACCAGAGAATAAGATCCTCCGCAAGACGGGACAGGTGCGTTCCGATCAGGGCGCAGACGGAGAGAAACTCGACGATGAAGTCCCTTTCCGCCGTTGCGTAGAGGGAGTTCCTCACCAGCCTGCCGAACCCCAAGAGCTCCGCGGTGAAGAACCTGTCCAAGGGAAAGTCGACCCCGCTGACGGCTCCGCTTCCGAGGGGAAGCTCGTCCAACCTCCTGTAGCAGTCCAGAAGCCGCTCCGAGTCCTTGAGGAACATCTCCCTGAAGGCTAAGAAGTAGTGGGCGAGCCTCAGAGGCTGGGCTCTCTGAAGGTGGGTGTAGGCGGGAAGCACCGTATCGATGTTCTCCTCCGCCTTTCTGATCAGCGCTTTCCTTAGATCCTTAAGCTCCCCGAGGATCTCCTCCGATGCTTTCTTCATGTAGAGCCTCTCATCGGTTGCGATCTGATCGTTTCGGGAACGTCCCGTGTGGAGCTTTCCCCCCACCTCGCCTGCTCTGCGGATAAGCTCCGCCTCTATGTTCATGTGAACGTCCTCGAGATCGCTTCTCCACACGAAGTTGCCTTCCTTTACGTCCTTCTCTATCTCCTTCAGGATCTCTATCAGCTTCTTGGCTTCCTCTTCTTCGAGGACGCCGGCTCTGAGGAGGGTTCTGATGTGGGCTATGTCCTGTTTTATATCCTCGAGGGCAAGCTCCCTGTCGAAGCTGACCGACTCGGTGAACTCCTCCACGAACCTGTCCGTATCCTCCGAGAACCTTCCCGACCAGGGTTTCTCCATCAGGGAAATTTTACGGTAATTTTCACTACCCTTTCACGCCTTGGGTGGAGATGATAGTGGAAAAAGGAGGAGGTAGAAAGGATGCGGAAGGTAGCCGGATTGATCACAGGGGGTACGGTCGCTCTGAGCCTTCTCGCCTCCTGCGGAGGGGGTGCAGGCGGTGGAGCTTCGGGGAGCGACGTTCTGAGGGGAACGCTCCTCGCTCCGGACGGCAAGACCCCGATAGCGGGTGCCACCGTTTACGTTCCGGGCGCTTCCAGCGTAAGTGGCTTTTCGATAGCCTCCTCGGGATGTGAGGAACCCCCTGAACCTTATACCGTTTACACCTGCACAGGTCCGGACGGGTCCTTCACCCTCGATGTGAGCCTTCTTTCGGGAACCATCACCCTGAAGTTTAAGAAGGGCTCGTTTCAGAAGACCCTGACGATCAACCTCGGGTTCTCCGCCGGCAGTTTGGGAAGCGTTACCCTTCCCTCGAACCCTGATCAGGGAGCTCCGAGGATGGCTGTGGTAACAGGGAGCTACGACAGGATGGAGGACATCCTCGCCAAGCTGGGTTTCGGTAACCTCAATCCCTGGGGGCAGTTAGAGCTGGGGACGGAGACCTTCGATCTCTACGATGGAAACTACAGTTTGCCGGATGCGGAGTACAGGGACTTTCCCGAAATCTTCAACGACAACGACGGCGATTCAAAACCCGACATATACAACTACGACATAGTGTTTATAAACTGCGGGAGCAGTTACGAGGATCTGCTTAACGATCCTGAGAAGGTGAACATACTCAGGGACTATGTCTTCAGCGGAGGGAAGCTCTACGTAACGGACTGGTCCTACGACTTTGTCGAGCAGGTGTTTCCCGAGTACATCGACTTCTGGGGAAGCGACCTGACGCCGGAGACGGATCCGGAGAACATGCAGGAGGCACAGGTGGGGGACGCAGGCATTAGCACTAACGCGGAGGTTCTCGACAGCACGCTCAGGGACTGGCTTAAGGTCGTTTCCTGCGTTGATAGTCTGGGGAACCCCATCGACTGCATAGACCCCGCGACCGAAAGGGTTCACATAGAGGGCTTCTTAGGCGGGTGGGCGGTTATGAACGGAGCGCATACCTCAAAGGCGGGCGATGTCAAGTTCTGGGTTCGGGGAGACGTATCCTGGTACGGCGGCAGCGGTGTCAAACCCCTCACTGTAACCTTTAAGCACGGTGCCGGAAAGGTGCTCTACACCTCCTATCATACAGAAGCCTCCTACCTTTCCGGTGCCGGACTCCTCCCTCAGGAGAGGATACTCCAGTACCTTGTCTTCTTCTGAAGATCACCCGCCCGAAAGGGCGGGTTTTTTGAAACCCTGTTGCTCACTTCCCCGAGATTTCAAAGGGACATTAAAGAATCCGACGAACTTCTATGACCGCTGAAGTCTTTGATAACGGGCCCGGGAGGACTCGAACCTCCGACCTGGGGATTAGAAATCCCCTGCTCTGTCCAGCTGAGCTACGGGCCCTTACGGACTCCGATACTTCTTATTATACCCTCAGTCCGAGCCAGGGCAAACCGGGCGTTTCCGAAAGAGTTTGCATCCTTATTTAATTTCATGATAAACTTTTCATAAACTTAGTTCACCAACGGGGGGTGAATCATGAGGAAGTCAAAGCTCACCAAGCTCGGTTTGGCGGGAGTTCTTTTCTGCTCCGCGGTGCAGGGTGCTTACGCTCTCGACTTTGCGGAGGAAGCCAAGGTCAAGCTCGAGCTGAGACCCAGATGGGAGTATGCCGACGTCAAGGGTAACACGACGGACGCTGCCAGCGCTCTGACCGTGAGAATCAGGGTCGGAACAGAGTTCCGCAACCTCTTCGGAACCAAAAACCTCTCCCTCTTCTTCGAGCCCTGGGCTGTTCCCGCTCTCGTGAAGAAGTACGCGCCGGAAAATACCGATTACGATCTGATCCCGGATCCGGTTCTCACCAGAATAAACCAGGTATACTTCCTTTACAAGAGCAACAACTGGAAGCTCAAGCTGGGTAGACAGATAATCCTTCTGGACAATCAGAGGTTTGTGGGTCCGGTGGGATGGCGTCAGATGGCGCAGACTTTCGACGCCGCACGCTTCGACATAAAGCCCATGGACAGGCTCAACGTTATGGTCAGCTACATAGGAGCGAAAACAGGTATCACCGGCAACAAGCTCGCCCAGAATACGAATCCAACTGCTCCCTTTGTAGCCTACAACACGGATCTCGGAGACGACACGCTGGTCAACGACTCCGTTCTGCTCCACGCAACCTACAGCTACAGCAAGAAAGGGAAGGTGGTCGCCTACGCTTACCTCCTGAACGGACTCTCCGATACTTACGGTCTGAGGGTTTCGGGTAAGCCAGAGCTTACCTCCGGCTTCCTTCTGGGATACTGGGCGGAGTTCGCCTATCAGAAGGATCCCACACTTACCTCCCACGAGGTAACTGACAGGAAGATAGGCGCTTACTACTACAACCTGAATCTGAAGCCCACCTACAGGAGCCCTGTGGGCGATATCTTCCTTGAAGCCGGCTATGAGTTTATGGG
>DRNB01000085.1 GCA_011375045.1 Aquifex aeolicus | reverse complement strand
CCACATCCCCTTCGAAGTAACGGCCGGCTATGATCTCCCGGAGGGGGCTTTCGAGACGCTCCATGAGGCTCTCCACGTCGACAGCGTAGATCACTATGTTCTCGAAGTAAGCGCCTCTGGTCAGCTTCAGCTTTTCAGTGGCGGGGGTAACGAAGAGCTTTCCTCTGGGCTTTCTTGCTCCGTTCTTGCAGTCCTCGTATCTGTCCAGAACCTCCCCTATCACCCACACCTTGTAGTGAAACGGTCCTATGGCTCCCATTTTGCTCCCCCAAGCTCTTTAATTTACAGATCCCTCAGCACCTTTTCAAGATCCTCCACCTTTTCGATGTTAAAGACCCTGACTTCCCTGACCGTCTGCTGAATGAGCCTGGTGAGGACGTTTTTGGGTCCTATCTCCACGAAGGTGTCGACTCCGC
Source organism: Aquifex aeolicus (assembly GCA_011375045.1). GTDB lineage: Bacteria > Aquificota > Aquificia > Aquificales > Aquificaceae > Hydrogenivirga > Hydrogenivirga aeolica_A. The sequence continues at coordinate 2,666 of DRNB01000085.1, read as the reverse complement.
GGGATACCATGAACTCTACGCTCTGATACCATCTTACAGGGGAAAAGAGCTGTCTGTAAAGGTTCTCTCTGATCTCCCGCACGGAGGTGTGCTCTGTGGCTGTGAAGTTCTGAACGAGGGGCAGACGGGGGTTTTTTATGGGGGTCTGGGAGAGCTTTATCCTGAAGGCGTCCGCCGCGGGTTTCATGAGGGAGCAGTGGGAGGGCACGGACACTCTGAGGGGAACGACCCGGGCTCCCCTCTGCCGGGCTATCTCCCCGGCTCTCTCCACAGCCTGCTTCTCCCCGGAGACCACAGTTTGAAGGGGGGAGTTGTAGTTCGCCGGCTCAACGACGCCAGCCTCCCGGGCGAGCCTGCACACCTCCTCCACCTCCTCGGAGCTTATCTTGAGGAGGGCAGCCATGGCACCTCTGCCTTCGGGAACGGCGGACTGCATGAACTTGGCTCGGTCGTAGGTCAAACGCACAGCCGAGCTGAGCTCCAGTCCTCCCGCCACGAGAAGGGCTGTAAGCTCCCCGAGGGAGTGTCCCGCCGTGTAGTGGGGTTCGGGGAAGCCGAGATCCTCCATAACCCTGTAAATGGCGTAGGAGGCTGTGAGGAGGGCGGGCTGGGTATAGAGGGTGCTGTTTAGCTTTTCCTCGGGACCTCTGAAGATCACATCGAGGAAGTCCGGCAGGGACATCCTCAGGGCTTCCTCCGCGGTGTGGAAAACCTCCGCAGCCTGATGGAAGTTTCTGTAAAGGTCGTGAGCCATACCAACGTACTGGGACCCCTGACCCGGAAAAACGTAGGCTATCTTTCCCATGGAAAACTATTCTAACGGCACAGGAACGCTCAGAGGCGACCGGAAACGCAGAGGATCCGGGGACGGGGGAACCCGTTAAACTCCGAGGCGTAAACGGTCGTGTAGGCTCCCGCGGAGAGCAGGTAGAGTCTGTCTCCTACCTCGGGTTCGGGCAGGTAAACGCCTCTGGCTATTACGTCCATGCTGTCGCAGGAGACCCCTCCCAGTATCCACTCCTTCAGCTCCCCCTCCTTTTCCAGATACACAGGATACCTTATTCCCCCCAGAGCTTCCGCCAGACCGTTGAAGACCCCCGTGTCCACGTAGAGCCAGTTCTCCCCACCCCTCTGAGCCTTGCCTATCACCTGCGTAACCAGAACACCCTGATCTCCCACGATTCCCCTTCCGGGTTCCATCTGAAGCTCGTAGGGGGGTGTGGGGAAGTACTTTCTGAGAAGTCCCCTGACGTAGTAGGCTATGTCCTCGATGCGGAGGACCTCGTTTATGTATCTGACGGGTATCCCTCCTCCCATGTTCAGGATCAGAAGCCTCATACCCCTGAGCCGGGCTTTCTCCCAGAGTTCGGCGCTGTCTCTGATGGCTATGAACCAGTTTCTCAGGTTGTTACACTGGGATCCCACGTGAAAGGTTACCCCCACGGGCACCAGACCCTTTTCCTTGGCGTGTTCGAGTATGCGGAGAGCTGTCCCGACGTCGACGCCGAACTTCCGGGAAAGGGGCCATTCGCTCCCCTCGTTGGGAACCGCTATCCTGACGTAAACCCTCGCTCTGGGCGCGATCCGGGCGATCTTATCGACCTCGCTGAAGCTGTCGACGGCGAACCTGTTTACCCCCACGCCGTAGGCGTAGTCTATGAACTCAGGAGGTTTGACGGGATTGCTCGATATGATCCTCTCGGGGGGAACCTTCAGGGACAGGAGCTTCTGAAGCTCGCCGGAGGAGGCGACCTCGAAGCCGGAGCCGAGCTGGTGCAGGGCGCTCAGCACCTGCGGATGATCGTTCGCCTTGACCGCGTAGTAAACCCTGACCTCCGGCAGGTGGTATCTTATCTGGATCAGACGGTTCTTTACACCCTCCAGATCCAAAAGGAGGGTGGGGGTCTCGACAGTCGGCAGGATTTCTCTGAGGGCGGGTCGTTCCGCCGTAAACTCCTCGAAGTACCTTCTGGCGTATTTGAACTGAAGCTCACCCGCCCTCAGGAGGGTTTCTTTCATTACCTCTTTAAAGATAGTCCTGGGTCCGGAACGGGAACCCTAATCCTCCTCCTCGACTATGATAGATCCGCTGGGGCACTCGTCCGCCACCTCCTCAACTTCCTCCTCGAGCTCCTCCGGGACCCGCATCCACTTCTCCTCGTCGCTCTCCTCTATGTCGTAGCGCACCACGTCGGCTATACCGTCCCCCCTGTTCTTGAAGACCTCGGGGACCCTGTCGTAGCAGAGCTCACAGGCGGTGCAGGTGTCGTAGTCTATCCGGACCTTCTTGCCGGACATTATCAGTCCTCCTCAACTATGATGGACCCGCTGGGGCACTCGTCCGCTACCTCCTGAACTTCGTCGGTGAGGTTGTCGGGGATGTTCATCCACTTCTCATCCCCGTCCTCTATATCAACCTGAACAACGTCGGCTATGCCGTCTCCCACATCCTTGAAGACCTCGGGGACCCTGTCGTAGCAGAGCTCACAGGCGGTGCAGGTGTCCTTATCGACTCTGACCTTCATTCCCATCTGCATACCTCCGTAAGTTTTGTCAAGAGATAATAAAATAGCAAAGAATTTCAGTATATCAATATAACCTTAATCAGTATCGCACGTTTTGTCCTCTTCCGCAACCTCAAGAACGCCCAGTATCCTGGCTACCGT
>DRNB01000084.1 GCA_011375045.1 Aquifex aeolicus | reverse complement strand
GGGGGAGATCCTCGGAGTGGTCGGCGAGTCGGGTTCGGGCAAAACGACGCTTGGAAGGATAATCCTCAGACTCGACAGGCCGACGGAGGGAAGCGTTCTGCTGGAGGGCAGGGACGTCTTCAGAATGGGCAAGGAATACACCCGAAGGGTCTCGGTGGTGTTTCAGGATCCGAGGGGTTCCCTTAACCCGAGGATGAGGGTGCTCGAGATAGTGGAGGAACCCCTCCTCGTTCACGGTGTAGAGAAAAGGAGGGCGGTCGCCGAATCCGCTCTCGAAAGAGTCCAGCTCGAACGATCGCTGTGGAACAGGAAACCCGACGACCTCTCGGGAGGACAGAGACAGAGGGTAGCCATAGCGAGAGCCGTAGCCCTCAGACCTGAACTTGTGGTCGCGGACGAACCCACAGCCTCCCTCGATGTCTCCGTGCAGCGTGAGATCCTCAAACTCTTCCTGTCGCTCAGGGAGGAGGGGATAGCCTTTCTCTTCATAACCCACGACATAAGGATAGTGGAGAGGATAGCGGACAGGGTAGCCGTCATCTACGGAGGCATGCTTATGGAGCTGGGTAGAAAGGAGGAGGTTCTCCAGAACCCCCTGCACCCCTATACCCGCTTTCTTCTGAGCAACGTCCCCGTCAGACACCCGAAGATGAGGCGGGAGGAAAGTTTTGCGGAGGTAGAGTACGAAATCCCTCAGGAGGGATGCCCCTTCGCTCCGAGGTGCGCAGAAGCCCTGCAGGAATGCTTCCGGAACGTCAGGAGGGTAGAACTTAATGGAAGGATCCTTAGCTGCAATCTATACTGATCTTCTGGTCATCTTCTTCCTGCTGTTAGCTTCGGGGTTCTTCGCCTCCTCCGAGGTCGTCTTCTTCAGTGTGAGCAAGCCCTTCCTGCTGAAGTACTCCAGAAGGAGAGTCTATAAGGTACTCATGAGACTCCTCTCCAGACCCAAGGAAGTTCTCATCTCCATACTCATCGGTAACGAGATAGTGAACGTTCTCATCTCCTCTTACGGAGCCAAGTTCTTTACAGATATCTACGGAAGGGAAGGCGCTCTCCTGTCAGCCCTCCTCATGTCCGCTCTGATCTTTATCTTCGGGGAGACGATCCCCAAGAACGCGGTTCTCCCCGTTGCGGACAGGCTCTCCCTCCTTTACGCTCCCTTCTTTTACGTGTTTCACCTCCTCACCGCACCCCTTCGCTGGATATTCCTCCTTCCCCTTCAGAACCTTCTCAGGAAGTTCGGTGTGGAGGCAAAGGAGGAAACCTTCGAACTCTCGGAGGAGAAGCTCCTCGGCATTCTGGAGGTGGGCGTCGAATCAGGGGAGTTCTCGGAGGAGGAGAGGGAGATGATAGAGAAGGTCTTCGAAATGGACGAGGTTCTGGTGAGGGAGATAATGACGCCCAGACCCGACATATTCGCTCTTCCGGAGGAGAGCAGGATAGCGGAGGTCATAGAGGAGATAAGACGGAGGGGCCACAGCAGAGTACCCGTTTACAGGGAGCGCCTCGACGATATAACGGGGGTGGTCAATGTCAAGGACCTGCTTCCCATCCACAGAAACAGGGATCGCAAACTCGCCGAATTCAGGAGGGACGTTCTCTTCGTTCCGGAGGTCATGAGCGTGAGCAGTCTGCTTCAGGAGCTCAGGAAGGCGCGCACCCAGATAGCGATCGTTGTGGACGAACACGGCGCCGTCTCGGGGCTGGTGACCATGTACGACGTTCTCAGGTGGCTCGTGGGCGAGGTTCCGGAGGAGTGGGAGGAGGAGAAGGACGTGGAGAAGATCTCCTACGACATGTACCGGGTGGACGGCTCCGCGGACATAGAGGAGGTCGCCCGGACCCTCGGCTTCGAACTTCCCGAGGAGTACGATTACGACACGGTGAGCGGCTTTGTGATGGCGAACCTCGAAAAAATCCCCGAGAAGGGGGACGAGTTCGAGTACGACGGTTTCAAGTTCATAGTCGGTGAGGTGGAACGGAACAGGGTCAAGGAGGTCGTGGTGAAGGTTCTCAGAAAGGCGGAGGAAAAAGCCTGAGCATTACGATAAACTTAAGGCGCCGATCCTAAGTATCCCAGATACCTGTCTAATTGGGGAGGGGTGCCTCCGGGCGGGAGCTTAGGATTTTATGAAAATGAAAGAGTTCGTTCACCTTCACCTTCACACCCAGTTCTCCCTTCTGGACGGCGCCATAAAGATAGAGGATCTCACCCAGAAGGCAAAGGAGCTGGGCTACAGGGCGGTCGGCATCTCGGACCACGGCAACCTCTTCGGCACCCTTCAGTTTTACAGGAGCATGAAGAGGGCGGGGCTCAAACCCGTGATAGGGATGGAGGCTTACTTCACCACGGGATCGCGCTTCGACAGGAAAGCCAAGGGGAGCGAGGACAACATAACGGACAGACACAACCACCACCTCATACTGATAGCCAAGGACG
>DRNB01000083.1 GCA_011375045.1 Aquifex aeolicus | reverse complement strand
TCGCCGCAAGAACAAACTCCTTCTCCCTTATGGACAGCACCATACCCCTCACAACCCTCGCGAGGCCAGCCCAGCCGAGGAAGGACAGTATAAACACTATCATCAGGAATATCTGACCGCTGGTCATCTCGAGGGGAAATACCGCTCGGAGGGAGAGGAGGAGGTAAAAGGTGGGAATGGACATGAGAACCTCGACGAGCCTCATCGTAAAGGTATCGATCCTGCCCCCAAAGTAGCCGGAAACTCCCCCCACGATGGCTCCTATGAGGAAGGTTACAAAGGTTCCTATGATACCTACACCCACAGAGTAGCGTGCTCCGTACAGGAGTCGTGAGAAAACGTCCCTGCCCAGCTTATCGCCTCCGAGAAGATACAGTCTGCAGGGGGGATCCACCCCGAGGAGTTTGAAGCCGAACTCAGTTCTTGTGAAGATGCGGAGCCTGCAGGAGACACTTTTGTCCTCCTCGTAAACCTTGAAAAGAGGGTCCCTGAGCCTGTAGAGGTTCACGTAAGGGAAGGTGAGCCTGCCGTCTTTAAACAGATGGATCTTGGTCGGAGGGTGATAGGGTTTCTGTCTGTTCTGGAGATCGTAAGGGTAGGGGGCTATGAAGTCCGCAAAGAGAGCGGATAAAAACAGAAGAGCTATAAGGGTGAGCGAAAACTTCACACCTTTGTTCATATGCTATAATTCAATTCTAAATTCAAAAGGGACAGGAGGAGGTAAAATCATGAAGCTAACCCTCAGCGTTATAAAGGCGGATATAGGCGGTTACGTGGGCCACTCCGACACTCATCCTGAGGTAGTCCAGACTGTAAAGGACTTCGTGGAGAGGGAGGTCGAGAAAGGCAACCTCATCTGTTCGGATATACTCACCTGCGGTGATGACATAGCGATCGTCATGACCCACACCCACGGGGTCGACAGCGAGCTCGTCCACCGTATAGCCTGGGAAGCCTTCGAAAAGGGAACGGAGGTGGCAAAGAAGCTGAAGCTATACGGAGCGGGACAGGACCTCCTCACGGACGCCTTCAGCGGAAACATAAAGGGTCTGGGTCCCGGGGTGGCGGAGATGGAGTTCGAGGAGAGACCCTCCGAACCCGTGGTTGTCTTCTTCGCGGACAAAACCTCCCCGAGCGCCTGGAACCTTCCCCTCTACGAGATGTTCGCCGATCCCATGAACACGGCGGGACTCGTGATAGACCCCAAGATGCACGACGGATACACCTTCGAGGTGCTGGACGTTTACACGGGAAAGGCGGTTAAGCTGAACACGCCGGCGGAGGTTTACGACCTGCTGGCTCTCATAGGTTCGGTGGGCAAATACGTGGTAAAGAACGTTTACAGGAACCACGACGGTGAGATAGCGGCAACGGCTTCGACCCAGAGACTCTCCCTCATGGCGGGGCAGTATGTGGGGAAGGACGATCCCGTTATGATAGTGAGATCTCAGAGCGGATTTCCCGCAATAGGGGAGATTCTGGAACCCTTCGCCAGACCCTGGATAGTCGAGGGGTGGATGAGGGGCTCCCACAACGGACCGCTCATGCCCGTGCCTTTCGAAGACGCCAGACCCTCCCGGTTCGACGGACCTCCCAGAGT
>DRNB01000082.1 GCA_011375045.1 Aquifex aeolicus | reverse complement strand
AGGGACTGGGAACGCTTCAGGAAGACAACCTACGACATCGTGCTTTACGAGCTGGGGGACGAGATAGAGCGCTTCAAGGATATAGAGACCGCCTTCAGGGAAGGTTACCGGATAGCTTACAGGGAAGCCGCCCGCCGGGGAGCCAGAAAGATCCTCCCCGCCATAGGCTACGGTAACCCTCCCGTCGATGTGGTCAGAAGGTTCTTCCCCGTGGAGCCTGAGTTCGAACGCTTTCCGGAGAACATAGACCGCTTCCTCGAGGAGGTTGTCAGAAACACCCCGGAGGAGATGACCAGGAGAGGAATAGAGGATGACGAGATCCCTTTCTGAGCTGTTGGAGGAGCTAACCCCAAAGAGGATCGTCGAGGAACTCAACAAGTTCATCGTCGGTCAGGAGGAAGCCAAACGTGCCGTCGCAACAGCCCTGAGAAACAGGTGGAGGAGGCAGAAGCTCCCCGACTACATAAGGGACGAGGTGGTCCCCAAGAACATACTCATGATAGGGCCCACGGGTGTGGGTAAAACGGAGATAGCCCGCAGACTCGCGGGTCTGATAAAGGCGCCCTTCGTCAAGGTGGAGGCTACCAAGTACACAGAGGTGGGCTACGTGGGACGGGATGTCGAATCGATGGTGAGGGAGCTGGCGGAGGTCTCCTATCAGATGGTCAAGAGGGAGAGGATGGAGAGCGTGAGGGAGAGGGCACGCCGGCTGGCTGAGGAGCGTATCCTCGACTACCTCGTTCCCCAGCAGTTCACCAGCTTCGGGGTCAGAGAGACCCACGACGCCTCGAAGAGGGAAAGCCTCCGGGAGAAGCTCAGGAAGGGAGAGCTGGACGACCGCCCCGTGGAGGTGGAGGTAAAGGAGAAGGCTGTTCCCATGATAGGTATAGCCGGACCCCCGGGTCTGGAGGAACTCGAAAACCAGCTGAGGGAGATGTTCTCAAACCTGATGCCCTCGAAAAAGAGACGCAGGCTCAGGGTCAGGGAGGCGCTCACAGTCCTCGAGCAGGAGGAGGCGGAAAAGCTCATAGACATGGAGGAGGTGGCACGGGAAGCCCTCTTCAGGGCGGAGAACTTCGGAATAATCTTCATAGACGAGATAGATAAGGTGGCGGTCAAGACGCCGGGCACAGGTCCCGGCGTGTCCCGGGAAGGTGTTCAGAGGGACCTCCTCCCCATCCTCGAGGGGACCACGGTCAACACCAAATACGGACCCCTGAAGACGGATCACATACTCTTCATAGGGGCGGGCGCCTTTCACATGGCAAAGCCCTCGGACCTCATTCCGGAGCTTCAGGGAAGGTTCCCCATAAGGGTCGAACTCAAGCCCCTCACCAAGGAGGACTTCGTGAGGATACTGACCGAACCCGAGAACGCGCTTACCAAGCAGTACGTCGAACTTCTCAAAACCGAGGGGGTCGATATCGAATTCACGGAGGACGCCGTGGAGGAAATAGCGAGCGTCTCTGAGGAGATAAACAGCAGGACGGAGAACATAGGCGCGAGGAGACTTCACACGGTAATGGAGAAGCTTCTGGAGGACATCTCCTTCAACGCCCCGGAGCTCAGCGGTCAGCACATTATCATCGACAGGAAGTTTGTCAGAGCAAAGCTAAGGGACATCGTTGCCGATGAGGAGCTAAGCAGATACATCCTTTAAAAACTCTCTCAGCCACCAGTTCACATCCTTCTCTTCGACGATCTCCCTGAGGATCTTCATCCTTTCCCTTTTCTCCTCTCTCCTCATCTTCAGAGCCATGTATATGGCTTCCGCTATCTCGTCCTCGTCGAAGGGGTTGACGATCAGGGCTTTCTCCCTGAACTGAATGCTGACACCTGCAAACTCGCTGAGGATCAGAACACCTTCGGCACCGTTCTTGGAAGCCACATACTCCTTGGCTACCAGATTCAAGCCGTCTATTACCGGCGTTATGAGGGCAAAGTCAGCCATTCTGTAAAGGGAGGCTAAGCGCTCGTCCCCGTAGTTCTTGTAGTAGTAATAAACGGGAACCCAACCCGGTTCGCCGAAGCGTCCCTCTATCATCCCCACGATCTCGTCCGTTCGCCTCTTTATGTCCATGTAATCCTCTAACTTGGTGCGCGTTGGGGCGGCTATCTGAATGAAGGAGACCTTCCCCCTGAAGGAGGGATACTTTTCGAAGAAGCGCTCTATACCCCTGAACTTCTCCTCCAGTCCCTTTGTGTAATCGAGTCTGTCTACCCCTATGCCCACGAATTCGACTCCCAGGTTCTTCTTGAGGTTCCGGGCATACCTCACCACCTTGGGGTCGGTGCTGTAGCGCTTCCACTTGGCTACGTCTATCCCTATGGGCACTGCCCTGACCTTTATCCTGCGTCCGTCCCAGTAAACTGTGTTCCCTTCGGAGAAGGCTCCCAGGATCTCCCGGACGCACTCCAGGAAGTTGTTTACGTAGTGCTGGGTGTGAAAGCCTATCACGTCTGCTCCGAGCATCCCTTCGAGAATCTCCCGCCGGGGGGGAAGGAATCTGAGCATGAAGTAGGGAGGAAAGGGTATGTGCCAGAAGAAGTATATGGGATCGGAAACCCCCATATCCCTGAGGAGCTTGGGGACAAGGGAGAGATGGTAGTCGTTGACGAGGATCTTGGCTCCCCCCGTGTAGGACTCCATCACCCCCCTGGCGAACTTCCTGTTCACCCTCCTGTAACCAACCCAGTAGTTGTGGTTGAAGCGTGTTCGCATGAGAAACATGTGGGAGAGGGGCCAGAGGGTCTCGTTGGAGAAGCCGTAGTAGTACTCGGAAACGTCAGCGCTCGTGAGGGGAACCTGCTTCATGGTGAAGTTCTCGGTT
>DRNB01000081.1 GCA_011375045.1 Aquifex aeolicus | reverse complement strand
TTTTGACAGAGCCCTTGTAAAGAAATACGACCGCCCCGGTCCGAGATACACCAGCTATCCGCCGGCTACGGAGTTTACGGAGGAGGTGGGAGAGGAGGACTACCGGAGAAAGCTGGTGGAGAGCAACGCCCGGAAAACCCCCCTCTCCCTTTACTTCCACATACCCTTCTGTGAGAGCGGTTGCTATTACTGCGGCTGCAACATCATCATATCCCACCGCAAGGGCATAGAGGTCCCCTACCTCCAGAGGGTTTACAGGGAAATGGACATGCTGACGGAGCTTATCGATGAAAGCAGAGAGGTGGTTCAGCTCCACTGGGGGGGAGGAACGCCCAACTACCTTACGCCGGAGGAAATCGAAGAGTTCATGGGTGAGATAAGAAAGCGCTTCCCCTTCTCCCAAGATGCGGAGGTAAGTATAGAGATAGACCCGAGATTTGCGACCGACCACCAGCTCAGGGTCATAAGGGACGTAGGCTTCAACAGGATAAGCATGGGGCTTCAGGATCTCGATGAGAAGGTTCAGAAAGCCATAAACAGGATACAGCCCTACTCCCTGATGGTCGAGGTGATGGGTAAGCTGAGGGAGCTCGGCTTTCACAGCGTAAACATAGATCTTATATACGGTCTCCCCCATCAGACCCGGAGCAGCTTTGAGAAAACGGTGGAGAAGGTCATAGAGCTGGACCCCGACAGAATAGCCGTTTACAGCTTCGCTTACGTTCCCTGGGTAAAACCGATCCAGAAACGCATAGACCCCAAGGCTCTCCCCTCCCCTGAGGAGAAGCTGAGCATTCTGGAGATGGTCGTGGAGAGATTTCAGGATGCGGGCTACGTTTACATAGGAATGGATCACTTTGCAAAGCCCGACGATGAGCTGGCGGTCGCCCAGCGCAGGGGTGAACTCTGGAGGAACTTTCAGGGTTACACAACCCGCAAAGGGGTCGAACTCATAGGGATAGGAGCAACCTCCATAGGCATGCTTCAGGATTCCTACTTCCAGAACTACAAAACCCTGAGGGAGTATAACGTTGCCGTGGACGAGGGTAAGCTTCCCGTGTTCAGAGGTTTCCTTCTCAAGGAGGATGACTTTGTGAGACGAGAGGTGATCATGGATATAATGTGCAACCTCGGAGTAAGCTTCCGAAAGATCGACGACATGTTCGGCATCGTCTTCGAGGACTACTTTGCGCGGGAGCTCGAGGAGCTCAGGGAACTCGAAGAGGACGGACTCATAAGGGTAAGGGACAGGAGGATAGAGATCCTGCCCGTCGGCAGGATGCTGATAAGGAACGTTGCCATGGTCTTCGACGCTTACCTCAGAACCAAGAAGGAGCTGAGGTTCTCCAAAACAATTTAGCGGGGTGTGCCTCGGCTAATGAACACGCTCTTGGAAATCAGGGAGGTGTCCAGAAGGTTCACCGTAAAGAAGGGTCTGTTCGGAAAGGATTACTTCTATGCTCTGAAACGTGTTACGCTGAACCTGAGGAAGGGGGAGATCCTCGGAGTGGTCGGCGAGTCGGGTTCGGGCAAAACGACGCTTGGAAGGATAATCCTCAGACTCGACAGGCCGACGGAGGGAAGCGTTCTGCTGGAGGGCAGGGACGTCTTCAGAATGGGCAAGGAATACACCCGA
>DRNB01000080.1 GCA_011375045.1 Aquifex aeolicus | reverse complement strand
TTATACTTGGTTCGGTTCAGATGCCCCTCGTGGAGGGGATGGATTTTCTCCTGAATCTGATTATAAAGGTGGTTCTCGTCCTCGGTGTGGTTGCCTTTATGATAGCCCTGCTGGATTTTGCCTACAAACGGTGGGAGTATGAGCGTAGGATACGTATGTCCAGACAGGAGGTAAAGGAGGAGTTCAAGCAGTTAGAGGGTAACCCGGAGGTAAGGGCAAAGATAAAGGCGAGGATGAGGGAGATGTCAAGGGGACGCATGATGGCGGAGGTCCCCAAGGCGAGCGTGGTGATCACCAACCCGACGCACATCGCGGTAGCCCTGAGATACGACGGTGAAAAGGACAGGGCGCCCGTCGTTGTGGCGAAGGGGAAGGGTGTTGTGGCGGAAAGGATAGTGGATGTGGCTCAGAGCCACGATGTCCCTGTGGTGCGCAAACCGGAACTTGCAAGGGCTGTGTATCAGTCGGTCGATGTGGGGGAGGAGATACCGCCTGAGTTCTACAGAGCTGTTGCGGAGATCATAGCCTTTGTTATGTTCCGCAGAAAAAAGGTGCTGGTGTAGTCAGGGGATCTCTTCGGGTCTTAACCTTCTCTGCTCACCGCTCCTCAGATCCTTCAGGGTAACCACTCCCTCCTTTACCTCCTCCTCCCCCACTATAACTGCAAAGTCCGCCTTTATCCTGTTGGCGAACTCTAACTGCTTCCTGAGTCCTCCCCTTCGGTAGGATACCTCCACCTTCTTACCTCTGTATCTCAACAAGCTGGCAACTTTCAGAGCGTAAGACCAGACGTCCCCGAAGGGGATGAGGAGATAGAGTTCCTCCTCCCTGCCCGGATCCTCCACGAGAAGCATGAGTCTTTCGATACCCACCGCAAAGCCCAGCGCCGGAGTGGGAGGTCCTCCGAACTCCTCCACCAGATAGTCGTATCTGCCGCCGGCTATCAGAGCGGTTCCCAGTTCGTCGGATACCGCTTCGAAAACCGTGCGGGTGTAGTAATCCAGCCCCCTGACAAGGTTTAGGTTCTCCCGGAACCCCACGCCAAGCTCCTTGAGATACTCCTTTACCCTGCGGTAGTGTTCTCTGCACTCCTCACAGAGGAAGTCGATCATCTTGGGGGCGGAGGCAACAGCCCTCCTACAGCTTTCGACCTTGCAGTCCAGAACCCGGAGGGGGTTTCTGTTCTTTCTGTCGAAACATACCTCACAGAGGTGATCGGCTACTCCCTCGAGGTAGGAGAGCAGGGCGTCCCTGTATCCACCCCTGCAGTTCCTGCATCCAAGGGAGTTCAGCTCCATTACGGCGGGTATGCCAAGGGTTTCGAGTATGTCGCTCACCAGCTTCAGCAACTCCGCGTCCGCCAACGGATCCGCTACCCCGAAGATCTCCACCCCCGCCTGATGAAACTGTCTGTATCTTCCCGCCTGTGGTCTTTCGTATCTGAACATGGGGCCCTCGTAGAAGAGCTTGTGGTAGGGTCTCAGGGCATAGAGGTTGTTCTGTATGAAGGCTCTGACAGCACCGGCGGTGCCCTCGGGGCGCAGAGCCAGCCTCCTGCCCTTCCTGTCCGTAAATACGAACATCTCCTTCTGGACTATGTCCGTAGCCTCGCCTATGCTCCTTTCGAAAAGCTCTGCGTACTCGACAACGGGGAGGATTATCTCTTCGAAGCCGTACCTTGTAAACAGCTCCCGACAGACTGAAGAGACCCTCCGGAAGCGCCTCAGATCGGACCCCGTTAGATCGTGAAAACCCCTCGGGGACTGAAGTTTGCCTGCCATTACCCCTCAGATACCCTTCTCCGCCATGAACAGGACAAGATCCCTGAGCCTGCAGGAGTAGCCCCATTCGTTGTCATACCAGGCGGCTACGTGAACAAGGTCCTCTATAACCTGTGTCAGGGGTGCGTCGAATATTGCGGAGAAGGGATCACCCACTATGTCCGTCGAAACGATCGGCTCTTCGGAGTAACGGAGTATCTCCCTCAGGTAGATTTTCCCTGAAGCCACGTATCGCTCGGCGGTTTCCCTGAATCTTTCGTTGACCTCCTCCACCGAGGAGGGTTTCCTTTCGACAACCACCGTCAGGTCTATGAGGGAACCGTCCGGAACCGGAACCCTCCGGGCTGTCCCGTCCAGCCTGCCCCTCAGCTCAGGGATAACCTCCCCTATCGCCCTTGCGGCACCTGTGGTTGTGGGAACAATGTTCAGAGCCGCAGCTCTGGCTCTCCTGAAGTCCTTGTGGGGCAGATCGAGGAGGCGCTGATCGTTGGTGTAGGCGTGTATGGTTACCATGTATCCCTTCTTCACGCCGAAGGCGTCGCTCAGGACCTTAACAACCGGAGCAAGGCAGTTCGTTGTGCAGGAAGCGTTGGAAACTATGGAGTGTTCCTGAGGAGAGTACCTGTCCTCGTTCACCCCGAGGACAACCGTAAGGTCGGGGTTCTTTGCGGGAGCTGTTATTACCACCTTTCTGGCACCACCCCTGAGGTGGAGCTCCGCCTTCTCCCTTTCTCTGAAAACACCGGTAGCCTCTATGACTATGTCCACCTCCAGATCGCCCCAGGGTATCTTCGAAGGGTCCCTCTCGGCGAACACCCTTATCTCCCTTCCGTCCACGTTGAGCGTGTCGCCACCTGCGTAGACCTCTCCCTCGTATATACCGTGAACCGAGTCGAACTTGAGGAGGTGCGCCAGATGGCTGCTGTCGGTAAGATCGTTCACAGCCACAATTTCTATGTCCTCGTAACCCCTACACGCTCTAAAGAAGCTCCTTCCAATTCTGCCGAAGCCGTTGATGCCTACCTTTATACCCATAGCACTAATTATAACAGCTTCCTCCGGGGTTGATTTCCGGCCTGAAAAGTCCTATACTGAGTGCAAACAGGAAACAGGGGAGGGAAGTTTAAAATACCCTGTTCCTGCTCTGAAAAACAGGAGGGAGGTGTGCTATGGCTTCGGTCAGGGGAAGGTTCCTTTCTCCGTCAGGACAGAGCTACACCAACCACAGGGTTTACTTGTCCTTCAGGGAGCCTGCGCAGGATGTTCTGGAGCTTTCCGAAAACGCCTTCGTGTCTGTTCTGAAAAGTGCGCCGGTGGATCCGGAGGGCACCTTCAGTCTGGAGATTCCGGACAGCTCCGCTCCGCCCTTTGTGCTCGAGCTCCGCTCCCCCGATGGGAGGGTTTTGTTCAGAAGGGAGTTCTCCTCCTTGGAGGAGCTGACGGACTTCGAAGCCGAGGTCGAACCCGCTGTTCCCCCCGATATCCCGCCCCATCCGGACAGGTTCAGGGGTAAAAGGGTGAAGCTCAGGGGCAGGGTTATAGCTCAGGAGGGAGCTGTCGACACCTGTGGACTTCAGGTTATGATCTGGGCGAGGGGCGAAGGGGAGGAGGATTTCCGGATAGTGTTTACCTCCGTTACCACATCGGGAGGTTACTTCACGGGAGACGTTCCGAGGGAGAGATACGAGGAGGCTTACCTTCAGGTGGCGGAGGTTCCAGAGCACAGGGTTCCCCTTCGCCTCGAAGAGGGCTTTCTGCCCCTCAGGATTGTGGTCGTCGTTCCCCTCTCCGGTATAGAGCACGATTTCAGAGGAAGGGGAAACGGTTGCGCTCCGGACAGCCGGCCGGTTCTCGATCCCATCGATCTTGCAGAACCCTTGGCTTCCGTTTCCCGAGAGGGAGGGGGCTGTGTGGAGTTCAACGTTCCCAACAGAGTCATAGAGGAGTTCAGCTTCTACAAGGTGGTGAGAACGACCGATCCCCAGATAAAGGGTTCCTCCCCCTCGCCGGACGGCTCCCTTCCACGCCCCGTGGAGCGGTTCATAAGGGATCTCCTGACGAAGAGCGAGAGGATGAGGGAGTTTGTGTGGGAGGGATTTTCCCTGCGCACGAGCACTACGGCGCCTCTGGTGCTGATGAATCCGAGATCCCCCCGCACAAATGCTGAGATACTCAAGGATGTGGAGCTGAACGTGGATTCCTCCTTCATCAGCGAGGTTCTTGCCGATCCAGATCTCTTTACACCCCGGGAGCTTATGACGGCGAGCAGATACAGAGCCTTTATGAAGCTCAAGGACATCTACGACATCTTCAGAAAGAAAACCCCCGCCAGAGGTGAGCTCGATGCGGACAACCCTGTCGACTGGGACGAAACCCCCACCTTCTATCAGGCAACCACCATAGCCCACGGTCATATTCTCCACTTCAAGCAAATATGGAGAGCGGACGGATACTCACTGGGGGATCTCCTCTACAGTCTTCCCCTTGCCCCCTGTCAGAAGAAGAGAATAGCCATAGTTGACTGGGAACGCAGGGAGATGGCGGCTCGCACCGAGCTCGACACCGCGGAGGAGCGTCTGCTCGCTTCCCTGAACAGGGACAGGGACGTTTCGGAGATGGTTCGGGTCTCTGTAAGTGAGATGATGAGAGCCGGTTCCGAATCGGAGGTGGAATCCTGGGCTGCCGGCGGTGGGCTCGGGTTTGGTATGGACGGTTTCTTTATAGGTGTAGGGGGTGGTGGTGGAGGCGGCTACGCCGAGTCGAGGGCATGGCAGGAGGCGTCGCGAAACTTAACCTCCTCAACCCTCCAGAGGCTTCGGGACAGCATAGTTCAGGCAGCTTCGGCGGTTCGGAGCAGAAGGTCGACGGTGGTTCAAACGGTCAGACAGGGGGAGACCGTTCAACTTCAAACCGAGGTGGTGGCGAACCACAACCACTGCCACGCTATAACCATCCAGTACTTCGAGGTCCTGCGCCATTTTCTGGTAAGCCACGAGCTGGTAGATGTTCAGGAGTGTCTCTTCATACCCCTGCAGATGACACCCTTTACCGCCGACAAGGCTCTGAGGTGGCGTGAAGCGCTCAGGCGTTTTCTAAGAGACAGGAGCCTCGAAAGGGGCTTCGATGCCCTCGAGAGGATACGAACCGGCTACGAGGACTCCGATTTCCCCACAGGCACGTACGCCGACGACAACATAGAGCACATAGACGGTGAGCTGTTTGTGGAGTTTGTAATAGCAAGACCCAGAGATCAGGAGGAGGATGAGAGATTTTCCGATTACATCGAGAACGCGTGGGGCTGGTGGTGGTTTCTCGGCGGAAACGTAGGCGACGTTTACAGAAGATATCTGAAGGATCAGAGGGATAAGGAGAGGGTGTTCAGGGAGCAGATCGCTCCCCGGCTGGCGGAGAAGTTTGTTCAGAACCTCAAGTTTCACCTTATCCTCTCCGACGGAAGGGAGGAACCTGTGGATCTCGATCCCACGCTGGTGTCCGATTACGAGGAGGGGG
>DRNB01000079.1 GCA_011375045.1 Aquifex aeolicus | reverse complement strand
TGGGTTTGTTGCGCTCCATATCCTGCTTCCATCTCGCCTTCAGGTTCTCGAACTTGGCTCTGAGGCGGAGTTCCTCGTCCCTTATCTTCGCCGCCTTCTCGTAGTCCTGCTCGTTCGCCGCCTCCTCCTTCTCCCTCTCCAGCTCCTTTATCTTCTCCTCGAGCTTCTTGAGATCGGGGGGCAGGTCCATCGCCTTCAGCTTCACGAGCGCTCCCGCCTCGTCCACCACGTCTATGGCTTTGTCGGGGAGGTTCCTGTCCGTTATGTACTTGACGGAGAGGGTAACCGCCTTTTCGATGGACTCGGGGGTGTATTCGACGCCGTGGAACTCCTCGAACTTCCTCCTGAGACCGTAGAGGATCTGAATGGTGTCCTCCTCGGAGGGGGGATCCACCAGAACGGGCTGAAAACGGCGCTCCAGGGCGCCGTCCTTTTCTATATACTTCCTGTATTCGTCCAAGGTCGTTGCTCCTATGACTTGTATCTCACCCCTCGCGAGGGCGGGCTTGAGCATGTTCGAAGCGTCTATGGATCCCTCCGCGGATCCGGCACCCACGAGGGTGTGTATCTCGTCTATGAAGAGGATGACGTTGGGAGCCTTCTCGAGCTCCTTGAGGATGTTTTTGAGCCTCTCCTCGAACTGACCCCTGTACTTTGTTCCAGCCACGAGCGCGGCGAGGTCCAGAGCAACGACCCTCTTGTTGAGGAGGGGTTCGGGGACCTCCTTGTTGGCTATCCTCTGGGCGAGACCTTCCACTATGGCTGTCTTTCCCACGCCGGGGTCGCCGAGGAGAACGGGGTTGTTCTTCCTCCTCCTCACAAGGACCTGAATGACCCTCTCTATCTCCTTCTCCCTGCCTATGACGGGATCGAGCTTTCCCTCCCTCGCCATCTGGGTGAGGTCTCGGGAGAACCTGTCGAGGTTCGGGGTGGGGGCGTACTTGACGCTCTCCTGAGGGGGTAGCTCCCCGAGTATCTGGAGCACCTCCCTTCTGACCGAGTACTCATCGAGACCGAAGCCTCTGAGTATTCTGCCTCCGAGACCTGTCTTCTCCCTGACTATGCCTATGAGAAGGTGCTCGGGTCCTACGAACTGGTGGTGGAGGATGCGCGCCTCCTCGACCGCAAACTCTATAACCCTTTTGGCGTCAGGGGCGAAGAGGATCTCCCCTGTGTGGGAGCCTCTGTTTATCTGTCCCATCACAGCCTTCTTGACCTTGTCGGGTGTGAGTCCGAATCTGGAGAGGACGAGGGTGGGTATGTCCTCCTCCTTTATCAGGGCGAGCAGTATGTGCTCGCTCCCCAGATAGCTGTGTCCGAGTTCGAGAGCTTCTTCCCTCGCCTGAAGGATTACCTGTCTTGCTCTTTCCGTAAACTTTTCAAACATCTCCTAACCTCACTTGAGTTTATAAGATAACAATAAGGAGAATCCATGACAACACCATGTTAAAGGTCATTGACGCTCCCGCTCCCCAGCCTCTAAGTTGTAAGATCCGCATGGGTAAGAGGAGGAGCTTCAAGATAAGCCTCATCCTGGAGGCTTTCCAGAACTTGGAGAGATCCTACGTGGACCTCAAGAAGCATCTGTCCCTGCCTCCGGAGGAGTTCGCCGGCAACCGCCTCGTCCTCGACAGGGTCAGGATAGACTTCAACCTCGCCTTCGAAAGCTGCATGAGGGTGTGCAGGCACATGTCCACCGTCCTCGGGCTCAGAACGAGTTCGAAGAACTGTCTCGTGAAGCTGGGGGAGCACATAGGCATGGAGGACCTCGAAGCTCTCGAGCGCTTCACCCAGTTCTACTTCAGATACAGGGATCTGAAGGAGTCCGTATCTCCGGAGGAACTCTACCGCTTCCTCAGGGAAAACCTCACGATCTTTAAGGAGTTTGCGAGGAGGGTGGTCGAGTTCGTCAAGGAAACCACGGGCAACTACCTCCTCAT
>DRNB01000078.1 GCA_011375045.1 Aquifex aeolicus | reverse complement strand
GGTCTTCAGTACAGCACCGCCGATCAGCTTGCCAAGCTGATACCTCAGGGCGACGTTCAGGGAACGTGGTTATCCCTCGAGGAGATGTACTCCACACCCTTAGAGGTGCTCAGGGAGCGCTACGGACACCACCGGGGGGACATAGAGGACAACGTCAGCAGGTTCAGGAAGCTTTGCAGGGAAAACCCCGAGATCGACAGGCTCGTGAAGATAGCTCTGAGGCTCGAGGGTCTGACGAGGCACACCTCCCTCCACGCCGCAGGCGTTGTTATAGCTCCCAGACCCCTCAGCGAGCTTATTCCCCTCTACTACGATCGGGACGGGGCGGTTGCCACCCAGTTCGACATGAGCAAGCTGGAGGAGCTGGGCCTGCTCAAGATGGACTTTCTGGGTCTGAAGACGCTGACGGAGCTCAAGTCCATGAGGGATCTCGTGAGGGAGCGCCGGGGCGTGGAGGTGGAGTTTCTGAACCTGCCGATGGACGACCCAGCGGTCTTCGAGCTCCTTCAGGAGGGGAACACGACGGGGGTTTTCCAGCTCGAGAGCAGGGGCATGAAGGGGCTCCTCAGGAGGCTCAGGCCGGACAGCTTCGAGGACATCGTGGCGGTCCTCGCTCTCTACAGACCCGGTCCCCTCAAGAGCGGGCTGGTGGACAGATACATAAACAGGAAGCACGGCAGGGAGCCTGTGGAATACCCCTTTCCCCAGTTGGAGGAGGTTCTCAGGGAAACTTACGGGGTCATAGTCTATCAGGAGCAGGTGATGAAGATGTCCCAGATCCTCGCGGGCTTTACCCCCGGAGAGGCGGACACCCTGAGGAAGGCGATAGGTAAGAAGAAGAGGGACCTCATGGAGGAGATGAGGGAGAAGTTCATCCGGGGCGCCGTCGAGAGGGGCTTTCCGGAGGAGAAGGTGAGGAGGCTATGGGAGGACATAGAGAAGTTCGCCTCTTACTCCTTCAACAAGTCTCACTCCGTAGCCTACGGCTACATCTCCTACTGGACAGCCTACATGAAGGCTCACTATCCGGAGGAGTTCTTCGCCGTGAAGCTCACCACCGAGAGGAACGACGCCAAGTTCATAAACCTCATAAAGGACGCAAAGCTCATGGGCTTCGAGATACTCCCCCCCGACGTCAACAGGAGCGGGGTGGGTTTCCACATAGAGGGGGACAGGAGGATAAGGTTCGGGATAGGGAGGATAAAGGGTGTGGGGGAGGATACGGCGCGGGCGATAGTGGAGGCAAGGGGAAACGAGGGCTTCAGGGGACTTCAGGACTTTGTGCGGAGGGTCGACAGCAAGAAGGTGAACAAGAAGGTTCTGGAAGCTCTTGTGAAGGCTGGAGCCTTCGACTTCACGGGGAAGGAAAGGGGGGAGCTCCTCCGGACGGTGGAGGAGGGGGGAAGGACCTTCTCCTCCCTCGCTCAGAGTTCCCTCTTCGGGAAAGCTCCGGAGCGCAGGCGCTCTGAGGTGAGCGATCTCCTGCGCCTCGAGAAGGAGGTCATGGGCTTTTACATATCGGGCCATCCCCTCGATAGATACGAAAGGATCCTGAAGGGGCGCTACACCCCCCTCGAGGAGCTGGAAAACCCCGGAGGGGGAGCGGAGGTTTCGGTGGCGGGCGTTGTTACCTCCCTTCAGGTGAAGAAAACGAGGAACGGAACCTACATGGCTGTTTTCAACCTCATAGACAGGACGGGCGTCATCGAGTGCGTGGTGTTCCCGGACGTGTACGAGGCAAGCAGGGAAAAGCTCAGGGAGGACAGGGTTGTGGTGTGCAGGGGAACGGTGGAGGAGGACGTGGAGACGGAGAACCTGAAGCTCCTCGTGAGGGAGGTAACGATGCCTGAGGAGCTGTCCACCCTCGGGAGCTATCTGACCGTGTATCTGAGGCGGGAGGACACCTTCAACGGGAAGTTAGAGAAGCTCCGGAAGGTTCTGGAGCAGTTCAGGGATCCGGAGGGGAAGCAGGTGGTTCTGCACTTAGAGGGGGAGGATTTCCGGGCTGTTCTTCACCCCTCCCCCGACTACAGGGTGGATCCCTCCCCCCAGCTCCTCGATATACTCACCGCCAAACTGAAGCTCAGGATCTCCCTGTGAAATTTCACACCGGCTTACTGGGTTTCTGGATTAAAGACTATAATAAGAACTAAAACAAAGGAGGGCGGTAAGATGAAAAAGGTTCTGGCGTTTTCCCTCGTCAGCTTTGCGGGACTTGTTCTCCTGACGTCCTGCGGTAAGAAGAAGGAGGTAACAGGATTCGAGGAGGATCCCTGTCTGAAGGGCGCTCCCGACTGGGTTCTGAACCCGCAGGTTCAGGGGTCGAAGATAGCCTCCGTGGGATCCGCCAAGCTCGGCAAGGCGGGCTTCCAGTTTGCGAGAACCGAGGCTCTCTCCAACGCCAGGGACGAGCTCGCCCGGATGATAGAGATAAGGGTCAAGAACATGGTCAAGAACTTCATGCAGGTAACGGGTGTGGGCGATGCGGAAACGGTGGACAGGGTTTCGACTCAGGTGTCCAAGCAGGTCGCCTACCAGACCATAAGGGGTTCGAGACAGGTGGCTCTCTGGAGATCACCCTGCGGTGAGCTCTTTGTTCTGGTCAGCGTCGATCCCCAGATGGTGAAGGACTTTATAAAGACACAGGTCGAGACCAGCTTCAAGAACGAGCAGGCTCTCTGGCAGCTGTATCAGGCTAAGAAGGCTCACGAGGAGCTGGAGAGGGAGATAGAAAAGGAGTTCAAGGGAGCGCAGTAAGGTTCCGGCTCCCTCCCCTCCTGACCGCAGGAGGATTTCATGCTC
>DRNB01000077.1 GCA_011375045.1 Aquifex aeolicus | reverse complement strand
TCGAAGTAGTTGTAGAGGTTGCCGACGCTCATTCCGAGAGCCTGAGCTATGTCGGGCATGGTTGCGCTGTGGTAACCTTTCTCCGCAAAGAGCCTGCAGGCTGTCCTTATTATCCTTACCCTTCGCTCTTCCCGGAGGTGCTCCTTCAGGGCTCTCTGTCTCATCCCCTCCAGACCTCCGACCCCTTCTCTTCGAGGGAGGATACCCACTCAGGGAAGCCTTCTCCCGTCTTCGAGGAAACCTTCAGGATCCTCAGCTTCGGGTTCACCCTGAGGGCTAAGGCGGCAGCCTTCCTGAAATCGAAGTCCGTGTAGGGAAGGAGGTCCCACTTGGTTACGAGCATCATATCCGCGCACCGGAAAGCCACCGGATACTTGGCGGGTTTGTCCTCCCCCTCCGTTGTGGAGAGGAGAACCACGTTCAGATGGGCGCCGAGGTCGTAGCCGGCCGGGCACACGAGGTTCCCCACGTTTTCTATGAAGAGGAGGTCCAGATCCTCGAGGGGGAGGTGCTGTATCCCCTCGTAAACCATGAAGGCGTCGAGATGACACGCCTGACCTGTTGTGATCTGATAAGCCGGCACCCCCACGCTGCGGAGGCGCTCCGCGTCCGTGTCCGTCTCAAGGTCCCCCTCTATGACCCCTATGCGGAGTCTTCCCCCCGTCCACTCCGCCGTTTTCTCCAGGAGGAACGTCTTGCCTGCTCCGGGGGAGCTTATGAGGTTCACGGCGAGCACGCCTGCTCTGTTGAAGAGCTGTCTGTTAACCTCCGCCTGTCTGTCGTTTGCGGAGAGGATCCGCTCCTTCACCTCGAGAGCTGTTCTCTCCGGAGAGCTCAGGTGGTCGTGTTCCGAGCAACCGCAGCTTCCGCACATGGGTGAACCTCCTTTCACTTTTAAGTTACTGTCCGCTTCAGGGGTGTCAAGAAAGCCCGGGAGTTATAGAATAGAGGTTCGATGTTCGAATCCCTGAGGGTCTGGGCGACGCAGGCGGTCGAATCCTACGGTTACGCCGGTATATTTCTCATCTCCTACACGGAGAGCATCGTCCAGCCTGTTCCCCCTGACCCCTTCATAGCCGGCGGGACGGCTCTGGGTCTCGATCCCCTGATAGCCGCCCTCATCGCCACCGTTGCGAGTGTTCTGGGCGGTCTAACAGCCCACACCCTCGGGATGAAGTTAGGGGAACCCGTTGTAAGAAGGGTTGTAGGGGAAAAGCACTTCGTAAAGGGTGAGGTTCTCTTCAACCGGTTCGGAGTCGCCGCCGTCCTCGTAGCTGCGGTTACACCTGTACCCTTCAAGGTGGTCTGCTGGCTCGCGGGGATCTTCGAAATGCGCAGAACCCCCTTCCTGATAGCTGCCTTTGCCGGCAGATTCCCCAGATTCATGATAGTTGCTCTTATGGGAGACCTTTTCGGAGACCTTCTCTGATATGTTTAGCTCCAGACTCCTTCTCTTCTGCGGCAAGGGAGGTGTGGGCAAGACGACCCTCTCCTCGGCGGTGGCGCTCACCGTAGCCCGGGAAGGCAGAAGGGTGCTTCTGATCTCCACAGACCCCGCTCACTCCCTCTCGGATGTGTTCGAAAGACCCGTCGGAAGGGAGCCCGTCGAGATCGAAAGAAATCTCCACGCCTGCGAGCTGGACACCTCCCTCGAGCTAAGGGAGTATGTGGAGGAGGTCATCTCCACCCTTAAGGAAACTGTGAACCCTGAGGTTTTGGGGAGGTTTGAATCCCTTCTGAGAAGCGCCGGAAGCGCTCCCGGTGCGGAGGAAGCGGTTTTGCTGGACAGCCTATCCCGGAGGATCCCCCGCCTCCTCGAAGAGTTCGACTGCCTGATTCTGGATACGGCACCCACGGGACACACCCTCCGCCTCCTCAGGGAAGCCATCAGGTCGGGAGAGTGGCTCGAAGAGCTTCTGAAGCGTAGGGAGAAGATCTACAGACTGAGGTCCGCCGCGGAGGGCGTGAGGAAGGAGGACAGAGTCATTGAGGTTCTGAGAGGCAGAAGGAATCGCCTGAGCCGTCTTCTCCGCATCCTGTCCGCGAAGGAAACCCTCTTTGTGCCGGTTCTTGTCCCCGAAAGGCTACCCCTCCTCGAGACCTCGAGGCTTGTGGAGGAGATCGAGAGCATGGGCTTCAGAATCGGAGCGCTGATTGTAAACAAGGTTCTTCCCGCTCAGGTCAGGGACACCTTCCTGAAGCTCAGGAAGGAGCAGGAGGAGAGGTATCTGGAGGAGGTGAGGAGGAGGTTCTCCCGCTACAGGCTCCTGAGGGTAAGCCTCAGAGCCCGGGACGTATCCGGAGCGGAGGAGCTTTTAGAGCTTGCCCGGGACCTGAGGGAATTCTGAATATAATAGTCCTATGGCAAAGAGGGTTATCTTAGCTTACTCCGGAGGACTCGACACCTCGGTTATAGTCCGCTGGCTAACGGAAAAGGGCTACGAAGTTATAACCTACACGGCGGACGTGGGACAGGGTGAGGAGCTCGAAGAGATCCCCCAAAAAGCCCGGGCGTCCGGAGCCGTCGAGGTTATCGTCGAGGACGTGAGGGAGGAGTTCGCAAGGGACTTCTGTCTTCCCACCCTCAGGGCTTTAGCCCTTTACGAGGGGAGGTATCCCCTTACCGCTTCCCTTTCCCGTCCCCTGATATCCAGAAAGCTCGTTCAGCTGGCGGAGCGCTTCGGGGCGGACTGCGTCGCCCACGGCTCCACCGGCAAGGGAAACGATCAGGTGCGCTTCGAGCTCTCGGTCTGGGCGCTTAACCCCGATCTCGAGGTGATAGCCCCGGTAAGGGAGTGGAGCTTCAGGTCGCGGGAGGAGCAGATAGAGTATGCGAGGAAGCACGGCATCCCCGTTCGGGTTACCAGGGAAAAACCCTACTCCATAGACAGGAACCTCTGGGGCGTTTCGATAGAGTGCGGTCCCCTCGAAGATCCCTGGCGGGAACCTCCCGAAGACGCCTACCAGATAACGGTCTCTCCTGAAGAGGCTCCCGGAGAACCTGAGCTGATAACGATCGGTTTCAGGGAAGGGGTTCCCGTTTCCTTAAACGGCGAGAACTACACCCTCCTGAGCCGTCTCATAGAGGATCTGAACGCCGTTGCAGGCAGACACGGCGTAGGGCGCATAGACATGGTGGAGAACCGACTGGTGGGCATAAAGAGCCGGGAGATATACGAAGCCCCGGGGGCAACGCTCCTGTATGAGGCTTACAGGGATCTGCTCTCCTTGGTTACCGACAGGTTCACCTACCACTACTTCCTCTCCCACGTGCCCCACGAGTACGCCAAGCTCGTTTACGAGGGGCTCTGGTTTACCCCCCTCAGGGAAGCTTTAGACGCCTTCAACCGCGAGCTTTCCCGGTACGTTACCGGCGAGGTGAGGCTCAGGCTGTTCAGGGGACAGGTAAGCGTCGTGGGGAGGCGCTCCCCCTTCTCCCTTTACTCGGAGAGCCTCGCCACCTACTCGGAGGAGGATGCCTTCGATCACCTCGCGGGAGCCAAGTTCACCAAGATCTGGGGTCTCCCCCTCAGGACCCTGGGTTCCGTCAGGAGGAGGGGGCAAAGCTGACTTTCAGGTTAAAAATTTAGAATTTAATAAACTTCTTAAAAACTTGACAAACTCATGATAATTTCTAAAAATATTTTTCCAAGGAGGTGGGGTGATGAAGTATTTACTTACATTCCTCTTATTCCTGATCTCAATATCCCCTTCCCTCGCTGGAGACCCCCAGACGGGTAAAAAGCTCTTCTTCGGAGAGATACGCTTCAGTAACGGAGGTCTCCAGTGTATGGCGTGCCACAAGGTTGACGGTTCGGGCGGCACCCTCGGACCCGATCTCACAAAGGTCTTTACAAGATACGGTGGTGCGGAGGGTATCAAGGCTGTGCTTCAGGGGGGAACAGCGTTCCCCACGATGACCCCCATTTACAGGGAAGCGAACCTGACCGACGAGGAGATCTCCCACCTTGCTGCCTTTTTCGAAAAGATGGCGCAGGAGGGTGAGGAGACGGGACGCTTTCCGGCGGGACTCTTCATCTTTGCCTTCGGCGGTTTTCTGGGTCTGCTCTTCGTGAGTCAGGCTGTCTGGGGAGGCAGACTCAAGTCCGTCAGAAGGAAGCTTGTCGAATCATCGAAGTATTAAGCAAGGAGAAAGGAGGTTGGGCGTATGAGCTGGATCAAAGACATAATCGATCCAAAGGCAAGAGAGTGGGAAGAGTTTTACAGAAACAGATGGCAGCACGACAGGGTCGTCAGAAGCACCCACGGCGTTAACTGCACGGGAGGTTGCAGCTGGGGCGTTCACGTAAAGGACGGTCTGGTTACCTGGGAGCTCCAGATGCTCGACTACCCCATATTCAACAAGGACATCCCTCCCTATGAACCCAGAGGTTGTCAGAGGGGTATATCCGCCTCCTGGTACGTTTACAGCCCCATAAGGGTCAAGTACCCCTACGTGAGAGGCAAGCTCCTGGACTTCTGGAGAAGGGCAAAGCAGGAGCACGGAGATCCCGTCAAGGCGTGGGCGAGCATAGTGGAGGATCCCGAGAAGAGAAGGGCTTACCAGTGGGCGAGGGGTAAGGGAGGCTTCAAGAGATCGAGCTGGGATGAGGTTTTAGAGATCATCGCCTCGGCGATGATATACACGATAAAGAAGTACGGACCCGACAGGATCTTCGGCTTCTCCCCCATACCCGCCATGTCCATGTTCAGCTTTGCGGGTGGATCGCGCTTCTTCTCCCTGCTGGGAGGAGCCATGCTCAGCTTCTACGACTGGTACTGCGACCTGCCCCCAGCCCACCCCGAAGCGTGGGGTGAGCAGACGGACGTGTGCGAGAGCGCCAACTGGTACGAGAGCGCCTTCATAGCCATATCAGGATCCAACCTGAACATGACCAGAACGCCGGACGTCCACTACGTAGCCGAAGCCAAGAACAACGGAACCAAGCTGGTGGTCTTCTCCCCTGACTTCAGTCAGGTTTCCAAGTATGCCGACTGGTGGATACCCATAAGGCCCGGTGAGGACGGCGCCTTCTGGATGGCTGTTAACCACGTTATCCTTAAGGAGTTCCACCACGAGAAGCAGACCCCCTACTTCATAGAGTACGTAAAGAGGTACAGCGACTCCCCCTTCCTCGTGGTTCTGGATGAAAAGGACGGGGAACTCAGGCCGGGCAAGTATCTGAGGGCGAACAGGATAGAAAAATACAGGGACGTAGAGAACGGGGACTGGAAGCTCCTCATGTGGGACGCCAAAACCAACTCCCCGAAGATGCCCAACGGAACGCTCGGGTTCAGATGGGGCAAGGAGAAGGGCAAGTGGAACCTCGAGCTCAAGGACGGTTTGGACGGTTCCGAGATAGATCCTGTTCTTACTTTCCTCGAAGGAGCCGATGAGGTTCTCCTCGTTAGCTTCCACGACTTTGCGGGCGGCAGAACCCTCAAAAGAGGCGTCCCCGTCAAGTACGTGGAGACCGTGGACGGACAGAAGGTAGCGGTAGCAACCGTTTACGATCTCCTGATGGCGCAGTTCGGGGTCGACAGGGGTCTTCCCGGCGACTACCCCAAGAG
>DRNB01000076.1 GCA_011375045.1 Aquifex aeolicus | reverse complement strand
GCCTTTCAGAGGGTCCTTTGGGAGAGGGGGATATCGACCTTTGTGAGGTTCAGCAAGGGCTACGAGGTTTTTGGAGCCTGCGGTCAGCTCAGGCATCGCAGGCATGTGCTAAAATCTCATTTCCATGAAAGGACTTCCCAGATGGTTAACTGAACTCCTCCTCATCGTTGTAGCGGTTCTGCTCATAAGGGCTACGCTCGTTCAGGCTTTCAACATACCCTCCGCCTCCATGCAGCCGACGCTCCTCATAGGGGACTTTATACTTGTCAACAAGCTGGTTTACACGGTCTCCGAACCCCGTGTAGGGGACGTGGTGGTTTTCAAGTATCCGGTCAACCCCTCCCTCGATTACATAAAGAGGATCATCGCCGGACCCGGCGATCTTGTGGAGTTTCTCGATCTCGAGAAAAACGGGGTGAGGGTTTACGGTGTCCGGGTCAACGGGCAGGAATACCCTTTGAAGTTTCGGGGGACAAGGCGTTTCAACGGCAGAACCTACTACGAGTTCGAGGAGAGCATACCTCTCGACGGGAGGAGGATCAGCCACAGCGTCTGGTTTTCGTCCCACCCCACCAAGGTGGCGGGACTTACACCCTACGTAAGGGTCAGCTGTATGCGCTACCGCTACAACCTCTGCGTAAAGTTCAGGGTCCCCGAGGGGCACTACTTTGTGATGGGGGACAACAGGGACAACAGCGAGGACAGCAGGTTCTGGGGTTTTGTTCCGAGGGAATCTATACTGGGAAAGGCTTTCGTCATATACTTCTCGGGCAGGGTTCCACCCCTGACCCCCGAGGACGTCAACTTCTTCACGGGATTCCGTCAGCTCTTCTTAGCCCTTATAAACCCGAGGTTCGACAGGATAGGGAGATCCCTTGTCTATTAGAAGGGGTTGATGAACACCTCGCTTCTGTCGAGCTCCCTCAGAACACCGATTACCGTGGAGGGTTTTACCCCGGGCACGAGCATGAGGGCGTTCAGAAGCAGCTCGACCGCGAAGGGCGGTTCGACGTAGAGGTCCGTAACGCGCCCCCCCTCCACGGTGGCGAAGCGACCCAGATCCTCTGTGAACTTGTCGGAGATGCTCTTCTCCTCGTTGTTTGTAACGTAGGTCAGAACCCTGTTGAGGAGATCCAGGGCGTTCTCCCTTCGGGAGACGTGGGGGAAATCGAGACCCGTCCTCATGCCCGAGAGGGTGTCCACCACCCGTCCGAAGTCTCCGTAGGGTAAGCCGTATCGGGGCAGGACCCTTTCCACCTTCAGCTCGCTCATCCTCCCCAGCAGATTATTGAGTATCCCCCCCGAGGGCATGAATATGCGGTGATACAGTCTTATCTCCTCCACCTGATCGACGGAGGCTTCGTTGAAGAAGGAGCTGAGAAACTCGGGAGTGAACAGGTTGCCCGTGTCCTCCTCGTAAAGACAGAAACCTCCGAGGGAGGGGGAAAAGTTCACGGGTATAAATCTGAGCCTGTGCCCCGTCGCTATCGTAACGGAGTAAGAGGGGAAGTCTTCGAAGGTTCTTATCCTGCTCGACTTGCATCCGGATTCGGATAGCCCCCTCTTGACGGAGTAGTCGGTTATGAACTGCACCTTCGACTTCTGCTCGGACAGGATGAAGGCGTTGTAGAGGCTGGACAGCTCGCCGGTGAGGAGGACAACCGCGTCCAGCTCCTCCAAGCTGAAGATAGTGTC
>DRNB01000075.1 GCA_011375045.1 Aquifex aeolicus | reverse complement strand
TGGAAGCCCTCCTTTACCTCGAGAACGTGGTCAACAGGGGCAGGCTGGAGGCACGTACCCGTCCCCCCCTGAGAGCTTACGAACTCGCTGTAGTGAAGACCCTCATAGTGAAGGAGATCCTTCCCGTATCGGCGCTCACCGGCGCCTCTGTGAAAAAGGAACAGGAGGATCCCTTTGCGGAGCACCTGTCCCCCTTAGCGCTGAAAGCCCTCAGGGAAGCGGAGCAAACCGAGAGAGAGGGGAAAACGGTCTTCAGAATGGAGGAGGAAACCTACAGAGCCTTCAGAGAGGAGTTCGAAAAACTCAAAAGGAACTTTCCCCATGTGGAGTTCGATCTGCTTAAAAAAAAAGACCCCACCAGGAGCTCGACGAGTCTGTTCTGAAAGTTCTGGAGCTATTCAACGCCAAGGTAGTGAAGTATGAGCGCAGAAAAAAATGAGATAAAGGCAAGAATACTCGCGGTCAGGATGCCCGTCAGCGAGGTGGGGTTCTTCAACGCTCTCATAGACGGACTCGACAGAATAGCTCTCACGAGAACAAGGAGAAGGGGAGAGGGTCTGGTGGATATAATAGCGGTTCCGGACAGGTTCGATGAGCTTCTGGAGGTGGTCGAAGGGATGAAGAAGCACGTCAGGGACCTCGAGATCGTGGGCGAGGTGGATCTGAAGGAAACAGGCTTCTGGGAGGAGACGAGGTGAACGAGGTCAAGGAGCTTGTAAAGGACAGGGCGGGGGTGATCCTCTCGAACCTGCTCTCTCAGGGCGGTGAGTACGGGGAGATATTCTACGAACGCTCCCGGACAACAAGGATGGAGTTAGAGGACAGAAAGCTGAGCAGGATAAGCCACGGGCACGACGAAGGGGTGGGTATCAGACTCCTGAAAGGGGGAAAAACCTTTTACGGATACACAAGCCGCCCGACCTTCGAAAACCTCCTGAGCATAGCGAAGACCTTAGCGCGGGGTGAAGGGTGCGGACCCATAGCCGTTGGCAGGTGCTACGTGGAGGGATGGACGCCCACCCTGATAGACCCGGACAGCGTAGATCTCCACTTCAGGGCTGAGATCCTCAAACGGGCGGAGGACAAGGCGCGGAGCTACGGAGACAAAATAAGGCAGGTTCTGTGCGTCCTCATGGACAAAACGAGGGAGATCTTGGTGGTCAACTCCTTAGGGGAAATGGCGGAGGACGTTCAGAAGAGGGTGGTTTTCTTCGTCGAGGTGGTCGCCGGCGACGGTGAGGTGCTTCAGAGGGGCTACGAGTCAGCGGGCGGAAGGAAAGGCTTCGAGCTCTTCGAAAAGACACCGCCCGAGGCGGTAGCTCAGAGGGCAGCGGAGAGAGCCCTCCTTATGCTGAGCGCCAAGCCTGCACCGGCGGGGGTGTTTCCCGTCGTCCTCTCCTCCGAAGCGGGAGGAACGATGATCCACGAAGCCGTGGGCCATGGCTTGGAAGCCGATCTGGTCCAGAAGGGACTGTCCGTTTACGCAGGCAAGCTCGGTGAGAAGGTGGCGAGCGAGCTGGTAACGGTTGTGGACGACGCCACACTTCCAGACAAAAACGGCTCCTTCTCCGTCGATGACGAGGGTGTGTCGGCTCAGAGGAAGGTTCTCATAGAAAACGGATACCTCGTGGGTTACATGTACGACAGACTGAGAGCCATGAAGGAGGGAAAGAGATCCACCGGCAACGGCAGGCGCCAGAGCTATGCGCACATACCCATCGTGAGAATGACAAACACCTTCATAGAGCGGGGGAGGGACAATCCGGAGGACATAATAAAGGGCACCAGGAGGGGCGTTTACGTGGTGAAGATGGGCGGTGGGGAGGTCAACACAGTTACGGGAGACTTCGT
>DRNB01000074.1 GCA_011375045.1 Aquifex aeolicus | reverse complement strand
GTTGAGCGAGAGATTGTAGCCTCTGTGCTTGAAATCGGAGCTTGTGGAGAAGCTGTCCCTGGCGTCCACATAAAGACCGTTCAGCTCGAGGGAGAAATCACCGAGGTTCTTTATAAAACCGAGGTCGACACCTAACCTGCGGGGCTTGTGGGAGGTGTTACCCCCGAGGTTGGCGGGATCGTCGCCGGCGGGCTCGTTTTTCCCGGCGTAGTAGAAAACCCCCACGTTCATATCTACCGGCAGACCCGGAGGTGTCAGGGCAACCCTTGCGTATAGGTCGAAGGGGTCAGATTTGTCCTTGTTCTTCACGCTGTTCTCGTCCCTGACGATACCTGTGTAGAGACCCCCGTTGACGTAGAGTACGTTACCTATGTAAGCGTAGAGGGACGCTCCGTAGTTGTGGAGATCCCACAGATCTGCGGAGTCTTTCTTCAGAACCCCGTCCCAGACCGTCGTTTTGAACCTTGTTATCCGGGAATAGAGGTTCAGGGATTCGAAGGGATCCGTGCCTGTGGGCGACGTTTTTCCTCCCACCAGACCTACCACCGTGGTTCCCATGTCGTGAACAAAAGCCACCTTCACTATTTCGGGTTCGAAGGCGTGTCCCTCCTCCGAGGCGAAGGCTGTGAAGGTCCCCACGTTTTCAGACACCCTGCCGGCGAGGGCAACGACGAGTTCGTCGGGTATGAGAACCTCCCTGTCCTCACCCTTTCGCTTGCTGTAGGGAAGGGAGAAAACCCTGACGCTGACGGGGCTGTTTTTAAGGATCGATCTTCCCTCACCCATATTCAGATCACCGATAGCGGTGCCGTCCGTGTAGCCTCTCATTTTGAATATTCTCCCGTAGGTGTTCAGTCGTGGGGGTATGGTGTGGCACGATGCGCAGGAGAGACCCGTCTGTCGGGCAAAGCTGGGAACTGCTCCGGCGGTGCTGAACCTGATCGGCTCTCCGGGCAGCTCAGGGCAGGAGCTACCGAAGTACTCGTTCAGCGCTAAGGGTGCCATGAGAAGAGCGGCTGCTGACGGGATCAGAAAACGTTTTCTCCGCATGGCTCAACCTCCCCTCCGTTTTAAGACTTCAGTTAATATCGGATAAAGCGATCTCTTTTACAGCTTTCCCGTGAACCTTTCCACCATCTCCCTTCTGAGGGCTTCGAACCTCCCCTCCTCGATGGATCTTCTGATCTCCTCCATCATCCTCATGTAAAACCTGATGTTGTGTATCGTGTTCAGGACGTAGGAGCTTATCTCCTCCGCCACAAACAGGTGCCTCAGGTAGGCTCTTGAGAAGTTTCTGCAGGTGTAGCAATCACATTCGGGATCCAGAGGATCGTAATCCCTTCTGTAACGTTCCTGCCTTATGTTGACGGTTCCCAGAGATGTGAACAAGGTGCCGGTTCTTGCGTTCCTTGTGGGAACAACGCAGTCGAACATGTCCACGCCTCTGGCGACCGCTTCCACTATATCCTCCGGTTTGCCCACCCCCATCAGGTACCTGGGTCGATCGGCGGGAAGCAGCTCGCATACAAGCTCGGTCATATCTTCGAGGATCTCCCTCGGCTCTCCTACGGAGAGTCCTCCGATCGCGTAACCGGGCAGATCCCTCTCCACGGTTCTGAGGGCGGACTCCCTCCTCAGCGCTTCCGAGAAAGCCCCCTGAACGATTCCGAAGAGAGCCTGATCCTCCCTTCT
>DRNB01000073.1 GCA_011375045.1 Aquifex aeolicus | reverse complement strand
GGGAGGTCTTCCTCTCTTTCGCTTCTTTCTATTCTTCAGGCTTTTGCATATTTCCCTGCTTTTCTTCAGAATGAGTTTTATCAGCCTCTTGTTGTTCTTTATCCTCATACCTTTATCTTCTACTCCCCCTCCCCCAATGCTTCAAACTTGAAGGTGAGGATTTAGCCGGCTCTCAGAAGCTCCCTGAGCTTCCTGCAGTTCTCCACCGCGTTGGCGTTGTAGTCGTTGTTGAAATACAGGTAAAACACACGAGCCTGAGCTGACTTTATCCTCCGAGCCCATTCCGCAAGCTCCTCATCGCTGTATCTGTATCTGTACCAGCTCTCCCTGCCGTGAAAGCGGACGTAGGCTACGGAGGCGGTTTCCACCAGCTCCTCGGGAAGTCCGGGGGAGCTAACGGAGCAGAACACAACGCCGGCGTCTCTGAGAGCGGAGGTAACCTCCGGACACCACCAGCTCCTGTGTCTGAACTCCACCACGTTCACAAATTCCGGCTGGAGCTGATCCAGTATCCTCTGGAGGTTCTCGGGAGAGTATCTGTAGGAGGGGGGCATCTGAAACAGGACACAGCCCAGCTTTTCCCCGAGTCCCTCCCTGACTGTTCTGTAAAAATCCCTCACGAGCTCCTCCGTCCCCCTCATCCTTCTGAGGTGGGTAACCGTCCGGTTCATCTTGACCGAGAAAACAAACCCCTCCGGGGTTTCCCTGTAAAACCTCCTGAGATTCTGAACCCTGGGAAAGCCGTAAAAGGTGGAGTTCAGCTCAACCGTATCGAAGAACTCCGCATAGTAGCGAAGCCACCGGGAAGGCTTTAGCTCCGGCGGGTAAAACTTACCCCTCCAGTCCCGGTAGAAGTAACCGGAGCAGCCTAAGAAGTACCTTCTATCTGCCGCCGGCAATTGCGGGAACTATGGAGAGAACGTCGCCGTCCTTGAGCTCCGTGTCCGCTCCCTTGAGAAACCTGACGTCCTCGTCGTTGAGGTAAAGGTTAACAAAACGCCTCAGCTCCCCGGTGTCGTCGAGGATGCGCTCCTTGAAACCGGGGTAGAGCTCATCGAGCTTCTCTATAGCTTCCCTGACGGTCCCTGCGGAAACCTCTAACTCCCCCTGACCGTCGGTTAACCTCCTCAGGGGTGTGGGCACCCTCACGATTACCGCCATCCTTCACCTCCTCAGACCTTTGCAAGAACCTTTTCCTTAAAGTCCTTGAGCGTAGCCTGAATTCTGACCGGCTCGGAAAGATGTCCGTCGAGAACCTCGAGGGTTTTGTAGCCGTTTCCGGTTATGTAGGCGACAACCGTCTCCTCCGGAGAGATAGCTCCCTTCTCCACCAGTTTTCTGAGGACAGCGACGGTGGTTCCCCCCGCCGTTTCCGTAAATATACCCTCCGTCTGGGCGAGGAGCTTTATCCCCGCTATGATTTCCTCGTCCGTTGCGGTTTCCCAGTCTCCACCGCTCTCCCTTGCGGTCTGGAGGGCGTATATCCCATCCGCGGGGTTGCCTATGGCTATGGATTTGGCTATGGTGCTGGGTCTGACCGGCTTTATGAAATCCCTGCCTTCCCTCCACGCCTGAGCTATGGGGGAGCATCCCTCAGCCTGCGCTCCGAACATGCGCGTCCGGACGGATTCTATCAGCCCCACCCTCACCATCTCCTTCAGACCCTTCCATATCTTGGTGTAAAGGGATCCCGATGCCGCAGGGACCACGACCGCGTCGGGCGCTCTCCACCCTAACTGCTCCACCACCTCGAAGGCGAGGGTCTTCGATCCCTCCGCGTAGAAAGGTCTTATGTTTATGTTTACAAAAGCCCAGCCCATATCGTTGGCTATCTCCGAGCAGAGTCTGTTAACGTCATCGTAGGTTCCCTCCACAGCCACGACCGTGGGGTTAAATACCAGACTCCCGTAAATCTTCTGGGTTTCAAGGTTCGCAGGTATAAAGACAAAGCAGTTGAGACCAGCCTGAGCGCAGTGAGCGGCTACCGAGTTTGCCAGGTTTCCCGTGGAGGCACACGCTGCCGTGTCGAAGCCGAACTCCTTTGCCTTTGAGATAGCAACGGAGACAACCCTGTCCTTGAAGGAAAGGGTGGGGTGGTTCACCGAGTCGTCCTTTATGTAAAGGTTCTTAAGTCCCAGAACCTCCCCTAACTTCTCCGCCCTTCTGAGGGGTGTGAAGCCTGCGGTCAGCCCCACCGTGGGATTTTCCACGGGAAGCAGATCCACGTAGCGCCAGAGGCTGTGGGGTCCGTTCTCTATCTTCTCCCGCGATACGTTCCTCTTTATCTCCTCGTAATCGTAAACCACCTCCAGCGGTCCGAAGCAGAACTCGCACACGTGGATCGGTTCCACGGGATAATCCCTTCCGCACTCTCTACACTTCAGCCCCCTGACCTTGGTCAACTCAGCTCCTCCGCACGAGCTTTGACAGCACAGTAGAAAATTATAATATAGTTAGTGCAGATGGAAGGTTCCGCTCTTCTGTTCATGCTCCTCTCGTGGGGTCTCATACTTGGTTTAAACCTCTTCTGCTTTACCCTTCTCTTCAGCCGGGCTGAGGCTACTCTGCCTCCTTCCCCGAGGGAGAAAACGGTCAGCGAGGAGGAGGAAGAGGAGATAACCTGATCCCGCTGTAAAATTTGAACCCATGGCTCTGATAAAGGCGTACAGGGGAAAGCTGCCGAGGATTCATCCCTCCGTTTACATGGCGGAGAACGTGTGTGTTATCGGCGACGTCGAGATAGGGGAGGATTCGAGTCTGTGGTTCGGGACGGTTGTAAGAGGTGATGTCAACTACGTGAGGATAGGGAGGAGGACAAACCTTCAGGATAATTCGGTGATCCACGTAACCCACGAAACGCACCCCACCCTTGTAGGGGACAACGTAACTGTAGGACACGGGGTTGTGCTCCACGGATGTGTTCTCCACAGCAACATACTGGTGGGTATGGGAGCTATAGTTATGGATGGAGCGGTGGTGGAGGACTACGTCCTTGTAGCTGCGGGTGCCCTCGTTCCGCCCGGCAAAAGGATTCCCTCGGGGGTGCTGGTGGCAGGTGTTCCAGCCAAGGTAGTCAGAGATCTGAAGGAGGAGGAAATCAGGCTTATAGAAGAGTCAGCCCGCAACTACGTCAGATACAAGAACGAATACCTCCGGGCTGATCCCTAATTTTCTTCTTCGGACAGCTTCTCACATTCGTCTATGTGAAACATGAGATCTCCTTCCTCCACGTAGGTTTCACCTCCTATCTCGAGGAGGCGGGCTTCCCTGAGCACAGCTCCCCTGCATATCACAGGTTTGCCTTCCCTCAGGTGTGCTTCTACGCTCTTCTCACCAAGGTAAGTGTGGGCTGTGAAAAGAATCAGCGCCAGCGCAAAGATAGCGCTCATGATCTCCATCAGCCTCATACCCTCCTTTAAAGTGGTTCCTGAGAATGAAAGAATAGTGAAATAGTGAAATTATAATATTCTTAAAAAGCGAGGAGCACAGCACCCAGAACCATGAGGAGGGCACCCCAGAAGTTCCGGCTGATCTCCTCTCCGAAGAAGATCCTGCCGTATATAACGTCTAACACTATGGCGAGCCTCTCTATGGAGGCGACGTAGGAGGTGAGGGTGCGTTCGAGGGCGAGGGTGTAGCTTACCATCCCGAAGCTAAAGAGCAGTCCCATGGGGACGTTGAGGGGATTCGTGTAGTTTTCCTTCCTCAGTATCTCCCGCAGTCCCACAATGGGAAGGAGTCCTGCACTCATCACCGCGCAGTAAAACCAGGCAAAGAAAACGGGATCGCTCTCCACTATGACGAACTTGCCTATGACGACGCTTCCCCCGAACAGGAGAGCGGACAGCAGCATGTACAGGCTTCCCCTGTTCGCCTTCAGAAAGGTTACCAGCGACCCCCCGCTGAGGACGAAGGAGCCAGCCAGAATCAGCCCTATGCCGAGGAGCCCCGGCGGTGCTATCTTCTCTCCGAGGAATAGAAAACCAAAGAGAGCGGAGAAAACGGGCATGAAGGCGAAAAAGGGCACGCCCACAGACAGCGGAGCCAGCTTTATGCCCTTTATAAAAAAGACGGAGGCAACCACCTCGAGGGGTAACCACAGGAAGGTCGTCCACAGGACGGTAGCGTTAAAGTCCCAGAAGTAAATCCCTGCC
>DRNB01000072.1 GCA_011375045.1 Aquifex aeolicus | reverse complement strand
TACGCGGCGGTCATAGACTCCACCATTGTTGTTAACAACCAGTTCCACAATACCCTGTGGGTGCCCGCCCACTTCCACACTTACTTCCTCCTGGGTTTTTATCCTATCCTCTGGGGCTTTCTCTACTACGTAGCAGGCTCCGCGAGGGAAACCCTCGCCAAGTTCGGCTTTGCCTCCTACGTTATGGGAGCGGCCGGCTTCTTGGCTATGTTTTACGTGGCTGGAGCCCTCGGTGTTCCCAGGAGATACGCTGAGTACAGCACCTTTCCCATAGAATCCCTCTACAACGTAGCTCAGGCGCTTCCCAAGGTGGCTGTCATCTTTGTTCTCTACGTCATCTTCGGCTTCATTATCATGACCTTTTCCATATTCACGGGGATGGGGCAGAGGGCGAGCACGAGGGCATGAATCCCCGATGGCTCCTTCCCCTGTTCCTCCTCCTCCTCTCCGTTTCCCTCCTGTGGTGGTGGACCCTCGGCTTCAGCGCCTTCACGGTCTTTTCCTACACCCTCAAAAAGGCGGGAGACCCTCCCTACAGGGTTCCCCCTCTGAAGCTCGCCTGCCACAACGGTGAGACCCTTCTTCTGTCTCAGGTGAAGGGAAGAGCCTTCGTTCACTTCATATACCTGAACTGCTACTACGGCTGTCCCCTGAGCTTTACCAAGATGTTTTACCTGAGGAATAAGGCGGGGGAGAGGGATCTCTTCATCAGCGTAACGGTCGATCCGGAGGTGGATACTCTGAAGAGGCTTAAGGAGCGCTGGAGCGTCCTGGGTGCCTTCGACAACTGGCTCTTCTGCAGGCCTGAGGACAGAGACTGGCGGGAGAAGCTGATCCGGATGGGCGTGTGGGTCTACAAAAGAAAGGATGGTCTCATAAACCACACCCTCGATATATTCCTTGTAAGGGGTGGGGAGGTCAGGAAAGTTATCCCTGCTACCGGAGGAGTTCAAAACTTAGAGGTTCTGTAGAGTTGGTGGTTGCGCTGATCCTTCTCCTCTACCTTCTTATAACCTTTCCCCTCGACGGTTTTCTGGATTCCCGGATGGTCGGGAAGGCTTTTGTTCAGACCTTTAGCCTCTTAGGTCTGGGTATTCTTCTGGGACGCAGCACCTCCCTTTTCCCTCTGAGGGATCATCCGGAGCGGGTCTCGGGTCTTATCCTGTTTTCCTTCCTCTTTATCTTCTGGTCGATACCCAGAAGCGTTGACGTGAGCGAGCTTTATGAGTGGGCTGATCAGATCTACCATCTGTCCATGTTCGTGGGAGGGTTTATCCTCCAGAGGAGTCTTCCAGCCCTGCCCAAGCTGGTGAAGGGGGTGTTCGGACTTCTCTTCAGCTCCATGCTCACCGCCACAGCGATGGTTTACAGGTGGAAGAACGTGATCCTGTGCTCCACCTACACGCTCTACGACCAGCATCTGTACGGAAAGGTTCTGCTGATCTTCGGGCTTGGACTCTACGGACTGGTTATCATCTGGATAATCTTTGGCTGGAGCAGAAGGAGGAGGGTGTAGCTGAACCGCCCCGAAGGGGCGGTCTGATCAGAACATCCAGGTTATCGCCATGCTGTATATGTCGCTGTTGTTACCCTCGTCAACGTCCTTCCTCACGTAGTCCGCCTTTAGAGCTACCAGGGGATGAGGTCTGTAGGTGAGACCGATGTTGTATATCTTGTAGTTTCCTCCCGCCGGTTTCTGATACCCTGCGGGAACTTCCTTGTAAGCGTTTATGTCTTCGAGCTTCCCAAAGAGGAACAGCTCCTGATCCGAGTCGAAGAAGCGCAGAACGTTGTAGGCAACCTGAAGGTAAAAACCCTGCATCTTCTCGGGGAAAACGTTACACGTGTTGGGGAGAGATGGGCAGGTAGCAGGGGACAGCTCAGCTGTGATCTTGTCCGCACCGCTCACCGTGGTGTAAGCGCCCACGAAGCGCACGTCGAAGCCAGCGTACTGCCACCAGAGGTGTGGGGAGAGAATGGATACAGTTCCCAGCTTCTCCCCCTGCTCGTTCTGAACGCCGGAGATGAAGGTTGCCCCTCCGAGCTTGAGGTTGTAGGGAAGCTTGAAATCCACCCTGCCCGTAAAGGCGAGCTGATCCGAAACAGCCATCGCGCCGCTCTGGGCAAGCTTCTTGAGGGGTGAGGAAGGTTTGTATTCTTCCTCCTCAGCCTTCATCCCGTTTATCAGATAAACTCTGTATTCCAGGAGATCCGTTTCACCGTAAGCACCAACTCCGTTTTCCCTCCAGGTGAAGGGGAAGAGGCTCTTCTCGAGGTAAGGCTGTCTGACGCTCATGTAGGTGGGCGGTTCGTGGTACTCGTTGGTTATACCCAGAGGGACCAGAACCATACCACCCCTGATACCTAAGAGTCTGTTGAACCTGTAATCCACAAAGGCGAACTCGATGGCAACCTCACCACCGTCCTCCTCCCCTGCCTCTATCTTTGCGTGCTCTATCTCTATCTCCGAGTTAAACTTTAGCTTCTCGGTAAAGGCGTATCCGAGGTAGATGATGAACCTGTAGAGGTCTACCTCCGTATTGGGTTTCTGGTTGGGAATATTGGTAAACCATATCTCACCGTAACCGCCTATGGAAACACCTCTGGGGTTTATGAGGGCTTTGGAGGCTGCTGGTCCGAGACCTGTGTAGCTTTTGTACTCGGTTATCTGGGGCATGGCGATCTCCAGCCGGAGCCTTCTCAGCTCGTCTTTGATAACCTCTAACTCCTCCCTTATCTGTCCTATGTCTCCCGCAGGCTGGGCAAAGATTGCGGAGGAAGCGAGCAACGCTCCCGTGAGAACTGTCCTCTTCATCTCCTCTTCACCTCCGTAGTTTTAGAAAATGAAATCAAATCTCAGTATCTTTTAGTATGATCCCGCTCATAAAAAACGGACTTTTTTGTCCTCAATCCCCCTCGGGGAAAAGGATCGACGTGAAGTAGGTCAGGAAGCTCCCGTTAACGTAAAAGCTGCCGTCCCTGTATACCTCGAGGACACCCACGTCGGGGTTTTCCGAGAGGAACCTTCTCCTCTGCTCCCTGTCCATGGAAAACAGGGCTGTGGCGAGGGCGTCCGCAAAGGTGCAGTCTTCGAAAACCACCGTCAGCTGAACCAGCTGGGGATCCTTAACCTTTATGTGCCTTCTGTGGTAGTTTCCTGAGGTCGACAGGCAGAGATCCCTCGCGTTCACCATCAGCAGGAAGATCCCCCCCCGGAGGGGATCCTTTACGCCGAGGACCCTTCTGTGTCCCCACACCTTCATGTCCCCGGCTATCCCTAAGAAACCCCATTCCGCGGAGGTGTTCCGGTAAGCCATCTCCACCGCGTAACCCTTCCCGATCCCCCCCAGATCCAGGGAGACCCCTCTCCTTTTCAGAAAGACTCTGTTCCCTTCTATCTTCAGATCCTGAACAGCTCCCGCTCTTCCGGCGTCGTTCCTGGTGATGTCGAAGCTCCCCCAGGTCAGCCGGTAGATGTGAACCGCCTTTTTCAGAACCTCGAGGGTTTCCGGTGAAACGGGAACCGGCTCCACACCCGCCTTTCTGTTTATCAGGGATATCTCCGAGTCCTCCCTGTAAGAGGACAGCTTCCTCTCTATCTCCCTCATGTAGCGGTAGGTTCTGTAAACCTCCTCCTCCGCCGGCAGATCGATAACGGCGTAGGTTCCCATGAGGTAGAAAAGCCTCTGAACAGGGAAGCTCAGGGTAGCAAAGAGGAGGAGCAGCACCGTAGCCTTCCGCATTCCCGGGGTTAAAATTATCCTATGAACATCCTCAGGGAGAGGTTTAAGGGTGTCCTTCTGGGGGGCGCGCTCGGGGACGCTATTGGAAAGTGTGTGGAGGACGTGGTTCAGGAGGAGGTGCAGGAGTTTTACGGCGGTCGTGTAGAGGGTTTTGTGCCCCCCCATCCCTCCAGTCCTGCTCAGGGACAGCTCCCTGAGGAGACTTCGGACGAGACCACCGTGGTAAGACTGCTCCTCGAGAGCGTGGTCTCAAAAAAAGCCATAGATGTGAGGGATTTCCTGAACAGACTTATTCTCTGGTATGAGGATGAGGTCTCCCACAGGTATCCGGACCCCTCCCTCCTCACCGCGGTGGATCTGCTCGCCCGCGGTATAAACCCCTCGACCCACGGGGTAAGGGGAAGCTCAGTCGAAGGTATTCTGAGGAGCGTGGTTGTTGGACTCTTTCACTACTACAACCCCAAACTGGCGGCGGAGGGGTCCAGGGTTGTATCCCTCCTGACCCACAGAAGTCAGGCGGTATCCGACGGGGCAGCTGTGCTCGGAGCGGCTATCTCCTACCTGCTTCTGGACGAGTTCGAACTCAGGGACATGAACGAGAGGATAAGGTTTCTGAACTCCCTCAAGCGTTTTATAGAGGACAAGAGGTTCTCCAGAACGATCGATCTCGTTCAGGAACTGCTCTACGAGGGGGCTGATCTCGATATGGCTGTGAGGAACATCGGGAACGGTTCCTTCGTCTTCGAAGCTCTTCCCCTCGCCCTTTTCATCTTTCTCTCCCAGATAGACGCTCCCTTAGAAGCCTTCTGGAGCGGTGTGAACTCCTACGGGAGTTTTGGGGGCGATACGGATGCGATAGGCTTTCTGGTAGGTTCCTTTGTGGGCGGATACTTCGGGCAGGGGGTTTTCCCCTCCCACCTTACCTCCGCCCTCGAGGGAGCAGCTCGTTATGAAGAGCTGGCGGAGAAGCTGTATGATATTACAGAGAATATGATAATAAGGAGGTAAAACAGATGCCTTACAAATTACAGGAGAGCTTTCTCAATACAGCGAGGAAGAGAAGGGTTAAGGTGTCTATTTACCTGGTAAACGGGGTGAGGCTTCAGGGGAAGATCCGTTCCTTCGATATGTTTACCATCCTTCTCGAGGACGGCAGACAGCAAACGCTCGTTTATAAACACGCCATCACAACCATAATCCCTCACGAGAGGCTGGAGATCGAGTTCGAAGAAGCGGGGGTACCGGGGCAGGGGTGATTTAAGGGGCGCCCTGTGCGCCCACACCTAAAACATGCCCGGGGGTTTACCTCTGGATATAACGAGTCTCTCTACGGGTTTTCCACCCTTGAGGTGCTCGCTGACTATCTCCTCCACGTCCTCCACCTTGACGTTTCCGTACCAGATCCCCTCGGGGTAAACCACCAGGGTGGGACCCATCATGCAGGGACCCAGGCAGCCGGTCGGCGTTACCGCAACGCTCATGAAAAGCTCAGGATCCTCCTGAAGTTTCTCCATAAAAGCCTGATACACCTCCCTGGAACCCCTGTCGGCGCAGGATCCCTGAGGATGACCGGGCGGTCTCTGGTTGACGCAGACAAAGAGGTGTCTGAACTCCATCACTTCACCTCCGGAGCTTTTTCGTTAATTTTAACAGGAGGGAGGAGCTCTCTTTATGAG
Source organism: Aquifex aeolicus (assembly GCA_011375045.1). Taxonomy (GTDB): domain Bacteria; phylum Aquificota; class Aquificia; order Aquificales; family Aquificaceae; genus Hydrogenivirga; species Hydrogenivirga aeolica_A. Next base: position 320 of record DRNB01000072.1, on the reverse strand, counting down.
TTTAATCAACTACTTGAGGATCCTGCCCGTTTTCACGTAGAAGATGTAAAGATCCAGCTCCCCAAGGGTTAAATCCAGATTCGAAGCCAGCCTCCCGAGGATGGACTCCATCTCCCTGTATCTCTTCGGGGTAAGTGTCTTTATCTGCGGATACAGACCGTTTTCCAGAAGAAACCTGTGAACGTGCCTGTCTATTATAGCCACGTCCGGACGTCCCACGTTCCTCAGGAAGTGGGAAGCCTCCTTGTAGCCCAAGCCCTCCACCTTGAACTCCGACCGGGGATCCGCCAGAAGCTCCCTTAGCCTTGGGGAGCTTTCGC
>DRNB01000071.1 GCA_011375045.1 Aquifex aeolicus | reverse complement strand
AGGGCATAGACGTCTCCAACGTGAGGGTAGCCATCCACGGGGCGTGCCACGTGTGGAAGATGATGGCGGACGACTACCCCTACGATCCGGAGGTTTACGGAGGGCAGAGACCCGCCGCATCGACGGCTGTGATGAAGGCTCTCGGTGCTCAGGTGGTGGATTACTCCACATGGTACGACTGCTGTGGTTTTGGATTCAGGCACATACTCACGGAACGGGAGTTTACCAGATCCTTCGCCATCCAGAGGAAGCTCAAGGTCATAGCTGAGGAGATAAAGGCGGATGTGATAATAACCCACGATACGGGGTGCACCACTACCTTCGAGAAGAACCAGTGGATAGGCAAAGCCCACGGGATGTATCACCCGGTTGCTGTTATGTCCGACGTGATGTTCTCCGCCTTAGCCTGCGGTGCCCACCCCTACAAGATCGTCCAGCTCTACTGGAACTGCTCCGAATACGAACCCCTCTTCGAGAAGATGGGTATATCCAACTGGAAGGAGCTCAGAAAGGAGTGGGAGGATACCGTCAAGTACATATCCGAGCTGGAGAAGCAGGGCAAGTACGAGGAGCTCATGGAGTTCTTCAAGGAATACGATCTCTACGAGCCTTACAGCAGAACATCGGACAGCTTTAGAAGGAAAAGATCCGCTACGGCGGATATGCCTCTCTTCAAGTCCTAAAGGAGGTCTGAAATGGCTAAGCGTGTGCTTGTGATTGGAGGAGGACCGGCGGGGCTTTCGGCAGCGAGAACCCTTGGAAGACTCGGGATACCCACCCTTCTGGTCGAAAGGGAGGACCGCCTTGGGGGAAGACCTGTGCTCGAAGACTACCACACCCTCATACCCAGAAGGATGACCCCCTCTCAGGTCCTCGGACCCTACGTAGAGGAGGTGAACAACAGTCAGACGGTGGAGGTAAAGCTGGGAACGGAGGTCGTCGGCTGTGAAGGTTCCGCTCCCAACTTCAAGGTCAGACTCTCCAACGGAGAAGAGCACGAGGTAGCCGCCATAGTGGTCGCCACGGGTTTTAAACACTTCGATGCGAGGAGGAAAGGGGAGTTAGGTTACGGTATCTTCCCCGACGTGATCACAAACCTCGAGCTCGAGCAGATGTTCTCCAGAGAAGGAAAGCTCTACAAACCCTCCAACGGACAGCTTCCCCAGAGGGTAGCCTTCGTCTTCTGTGTGGGATCCAGAGACAGACAGCTGGGGGTTACCAACGTCCACTGCTGCAGATACGGATGCGCCCTTTCGGGTCTTCAGGCTTCGGAGATAAGGGAAAAGTACCCCGAGGTGGACGTCTTCTGCTACTACATGGACGTCAGAACTTACGGGACCTGGGAATACCCCTTCTACTGGGAGCCTCAGGAGAAGTTCGGGGTAAGATACGTCAGAGGCAGGATCGCCGAGATCACCTACAGTCCGTCGGACGGCAGGCTCAGGATAAAGCACGAGGACACCATAGTGAAGAGACCTGCGGAGATACCCGTGGATCTGGTCGTCCTCGTTCTGGGTATGGAGCCCTCCGAGGGAACAAAGAAGGTGGCTCAGATCCTTGGACTCGCTCAGGATCCCGATAGCCAGTTCCTCGTCCCCGCGGAGGAGTCCGGATCTAACGTTCTCTCCTCGAAGGCTGGCGTGTTCATAGCCGGCGCCTGCAAGGGACCCATAGACATAGAGTCCTCCCTCTCGGAGGGAGAGGCTGCGGCGGTGGAGGCTGTTTCCTTCATAGGGGCAAAGGTGGCTGTCTGAAATGGAGGGAAACGGCGACAGGGTTCTTCGTGTTACAGAGCTGGACGACTCCCTGGTGAGGGATTATCTGATAAAGCTTCTGAACGAGGGTGAGGATTTTGTTCAGGAGTTCTACAGGTCGCTGGTGGAAAAGTCCCGGCTCTTTCAGGAGCTCCTTGCGAAGGAGAGACTGCCCTCCCTCTCGGAGGAGGAAGCGGAGCTTGTCCTCAAGAGGATCTTCTCCACCCGCAGGAGGAGCAGAAGGGTAATCGAGGAAACGGGAATCGTCAGGCTCAGGGAAGCTGTGAGCGATCTGCTCTACGCTGACGGAGGTTCAGGCTTCCTGAAAAGCCCCCCTCAGAGCTGGGAGGAGAGGGTGGAGGGTTTCGTGAGGAAGGTGAGGGGTGTAAGCCCCAGATTCGCAAGGGACGCCGCCAGCGAGCTTCTCCACTTTACCTTCCCCGACAGGTTTGTCCTTTGGACCAGCTGGATATGGGATCCCGAAACGGAAACGGGAGCCATGGTCTTCCTCAAGGAGGAACCGCCCACGGGCGGCAGAGGCAGACGTATGTTCGGGGAAACTTACGAGGAGTTCGCCCTCGTATACAAGCAGATAGCCCTCAAGCTCTCCGAGTTCGGTGTGAGGGCGAAGGGTTACCTCTTCGTCGATCTGTTCCTCGCCATGATATACGCAACCTACGTCGACTACATGACCCTCTCGACCATGCACAGCGCCAAGGGGTTCTTTCCACCGGCAGGTTACATGGCGAAGAGGCTCTTGGGGGTTCACACCCCCCTGAAGTTCAGCTGAGGAGGTGTTGCTATGGCTATACACGAGCGGAGTCTGATCGATCCGGAGAGGGTCCTCAGGAAGGAGCGCCTCGTTATAGACGGCGTGGACGTCTCCGGAGACTGGAACCTGATCATACTCCCCCGGGTGGTGCAGGACTACGACCTCGACTTCCTCAGGGAGGTTATGGAGGAACCCGAGGGTAAAACGATCCTCCAGTGTTATCAGTGTTCCTACTGCACCGCCTCGTGTCCGGTTCACAACTACTGGGACGAACGCTACAACCCCAGACACTTCATACACCTCGCCCGCTTGGGTCTCCTGGACGAACTGCAGAAGCGGGCTGACGTCATGTGGCGCTGCGTTTCCTGCCACAAGTGCACCCACAGGTGTCCGAAGGGGGTTCTCGTGGAGGAGGTGGTCAAGGCTATCCTGAAGGTCATGTCCAAGAGAGGTCTGATAGAGGAGTATCCCTCCAAGAGGTTCGACAAGTTCTTCTTCGAAACCGTTTACGAACACGGCAGGATCGAGGACGGGGAGCTTCTCTTCGGCTGGATGGAGAAGCAGGGCTACAGGGTGGCGAGGGATCCGATCCTCAAGAAACCCATACCCTTTATGGGAGGCGTCCCCGAGTGGCTCAAGGAGCTTGCGATGAAACCTATCAGAAACATGAACGTGGGCTTCCTCCTGCTCAACGCCAAGCACATGCTCTTCCATCCAAAGACCAAGGAGTGGAACAGGTTCAGACAGGTTCTCAGAAAGGTGCTGGAGGAGGAGGGTGTTTCCGTTCACTGATGGATGAGGAGGTGATACGATGACTGCAACAGCCCGGCACAGGAAACCGCCCCTGGGCGGTATAGGCAAGAGGGTCGCCTACTATCCGGGATGCTCCCTCGAGGGAGCTTCCAGAGCCTACGATGTTTCCACAAGGCTCGTCGTCAAGGAACTGGGTCTGGAGCTGGATTACCTGGAGGATTACAACTGCTGCGGAGCCATGGAAACAAAGAACGTTACCTTCTGGGGAACCATACTGCTGAACGCCCGGAACATGTCCTTAGCCCGCAGGCAGGGCCACAGCGCTATAGTCGCTCCCTGCAACGGATGCTCCTTCTCCCTCCAGAGGGCTGAGTTCTACCTCGAAACCGACCGGGACGTTCTGGAGAAGGTAAACGCCCTCCTCAGGGAAGGCGGGGTGGAACCCCTCAGCGAGATACCCCACACCTACCACCTCCTCGAATGGCTTTACCACGAAGCCGGTCCGGAGAAGGTGAGGGAGAGAACCAAGAGACCCCTCAGGGGTCTGAGGGTAGCCAACTACTACGGATGCCTCTACACGAGACCTCACTTCTACGCGAGAACCTACGCCCACGCCGGCGGGGAGGAGGCAAGACCCCGCATGAGGGAAACCGCCGACGACGACGAGCACCCCTACTACATGGAAGCCCTCCTCGAAGCTGCCGGAGCGGAGAGCGTCGAGGTCGAACCCATGCATACCCAGTGCTGCGGAGGACCCCACTCTCTATCCGACGAGCAGGTTTCGGAAAAGTTCGTGATGCTGATCCTTCAGACAGCCAAGAGGAAGGGGGCGGACCTCGTGGCAACCGAGTGTCCCCTCTGCCACGCCTCGGTGGAGATGTACAGGCACAGGTTGATGATGAAGGGTGTTCCGGACGTGGACGTTCCGGCCGCTTACTTTACCCAGCTCCTTGGGCTCGCCTTCGGATACTCTGCGGGGGACGTGAAGCTGAAGGACAACCTCTCCGATCCGATCCCTGTTCTCAGAAAACTCGGTCTCCTCTGAGGTGGAGAAAGATGGAGGAGCGGAAGATCGTAATCCTCATGACCAGCGGACCCAAAACACCCTGGAGGTGTGCCTCACCCTTTTACATAGCGGCTCTCATGGCTGCGAACGAGGCGGAGGTGGAGATCTTCTTCAACATGGACGGAACAAACTTAGTGAGGAAGGGTATAGCGGAGAGGATATGCCCCTCTGGGGAAGGAAACTGCTACCCCAGAAACGGTAAAAAGCCAAAGAGCGTTTACGACTTCATGAAGGACGCCAAGCAGGCGGGGGTAAAGTTCTACTCCTGCAGACAGGCTATCGACTCCCTCGGGCTGACGGAGGAAGAGCTTATCCCTGAGCTCGACGGGATAGTGCCGGCGAGCGAGTTTGCCCTCAGAGCCATGTCCGCGGACAAGCTCATCGTGTTCTGACTTGGATTAGAATATTCTTACCAGATCAGAAAAGGGAGGTGAAAGATGGCGGAAGTAAACGGGTGCCTGATCCCGGAGGATCTCCTCTACCACGTGGATCCGGAGGCGAACGCCTTTACGTGGGTCAAGGATAACGGAGACGGAACCTACACGATAGGACTTACCTCCATAGCGGCTGCCATGGCGGGCAGACTTGTTGCCTACACGCCCAAGAAGATAGGGAAAACTGTCAAGAAGGGAAAGAGCGTTGCCACCATAGAGAGCGGTAAGTGGGTTGGTCCCGTTCCCGCACCCTTCGAGGGGGAGATAGTGGAGGTGAACGAGGGTTTGAAGAGCAACCCCGCCCTTGTAAACGACGATCCCTACGGGGAAGGCTGGGTGGTCAAGCTCAAGCCCGTGAACCCCTCCGACGTTGATCAGCTTCTTAGAGGACCGGACGCCGTGGAGGCGCTCAGGAAGGTTGCGGAGGAGAGGGGCGTCAAGTGCGCTTAAAGGGCGGGGACACCTCCTGCCTTCCTAAGAGGCGATGGATCTGAATCTGGATAGCGCCCTCCTGTCGAGGCTCAGGGAGGGTTTCGAGATCAGGCTCAGGAACTTCGGCAGGACCGTTTACTTTTACGGGCCGGGCTTCAAGCACTACGAGGTCGAGGACTTCTCCCTGAAGGAACCCCCGAGGTTCGTGGATATCTCCGTAACCGGAAGGTGGTGTGAGCTCATGTGCGACCACTGCGCCGGAAAAATTCTCTGGCACATGATCCCCGCCACCACCCCTCAGGAGCTCTGGGAGGTCTGTGTCAGGCTCAGGGAAAAGGGGATCACGGGTGTTCTTATCTCCGGAGGATCCGACCGGGACGGTTTTGTCCCCCTCAGACCCTTCTTCAAAACCATGAAGGCTCTCAAGGAGGAGCTGGGTCTCACCGTTACCTGCCACGTGGGTCTGGTGGACAGGGCTTACGCGGAGGGGCTCAGGGAGGCGGAGGTGGACGCGGTCCTTCTCGACATACTGGGGGACGATGAGACCATATCACAGGTTTACAAGCTCCCCCACAGAAGCGTGAAGGACTACGAGCGCTCCCTGCTCTTTCTTAAGGAGGCAGGACACAGGATAGTTCCCCACGTGGTAATAGGACTCCACTACGGAAGGATAAAGGGAGAGTTCACAGCCCTGCGGATGATAGCGGACAGCGATCCCGACGCCCTCGTCCTCGTAGTCGTTATGCCCTACTACGGAAAGGCGAACTTTCAGCTTCTCAAACCCCCCTCGGTGGAGGAAAGCCTGGAGGTGGTTCTCCGTGCCCGGCTCCTCATGCCGGAAACGCCCCTCATGATAGGCTGTGCAAGACCCGCCGGTCCGGAAAGGGCACGCTTCGACGCTTACGCCCTCAGCGCCGGTGTGAACGGTGTAGCCTTCCCCGCCGAGGGCGTCCTTACCTTTGCTAAGAGGATCGGTCTGAAACCGGTGATCTCGCCGGACTGCTGCTCCGCAGTTTCCTTTGCCCTTCAGGATCTGGTATAATGTATCCATGGAACACCTCCTGAAGAGCGATCCCGAGATCTTTGAGGCTGTTGTAAGAGAGTTCGAGCGCCAGTTTTACAACCTCGAAATGATAGCCTCGGAGAACTTCACCTCCCTGGCGGTCATGGAGGCAACCGGCAGCGTCCTGACGAACAAGTACGCGGAAGGTCTGCCGGGGAAGAGATACTACGGGGGCTGTGAGTTTGTCGACGTTGCGGAGAGGCTCGCCCTGGAGAGGGTCAAGAAGCTTTTTGGAGCGGAGCACGCCAACGTCCAGCCCCACTCGGGTTCCCAGGCGAACATGGCTGTTTACATGGCTGTTCTTAAGCCGGGGGACACCATTATGGGTATGAACCTCTCCCACGGCGGACATCTGACCCACGGGGCAAAGGTCAACTTTTCGGGACAGCTGTACAGGGTAGTGCACTACGGTGTGGATCCAGAAACGGAGCTGATAGACTACGATCAGATGCACAGACTTGCAAAGGAGCACAGACCCAGGCTGATAGTGGGGGGAGCTTCCGCATACCCCCGGATCTTCGACTGGGCGAGGATGAGGGAGATCGCGGAGGATGTGGGTGCCCTCCTGATGGTGGATATGGCGCACTACGCAGGGCTCGTAGCCGGAGGAGTTTACCCCAATCCGGTTCCCCACGCCCACTTTGTTACCTCGACGACCCACAAGACCCTCAGGGGACCGCGGAGCGGTTTTATACTGTGCAAGAGCGAATTTGCAAAGATCATAGACAAATCGGTCTTTCCGGGGCTTCAGGGCGGACCCCTCATGCACGTCATAGCGGCGAAGGCGGTCGCCTTCAGGGAAGCGATGAGTGAGGAGTTCAGAAACTACGCCAGACAGGTGGTGCTGAACGCAAAGGT
>DRNB01000070.1 GCA_011375045.1 Aquifex aeolicus | reverse complement strand
TTCATACTGGAGCTGTTCAGGGATCAGGGGGTAAAGCTCATACCTTACGCCAAGAGGATGTCGGAGACCTTCTCTCTTCTCGAAAAGATCAGAGGCTACGACGTCGCCCTTGCTCCCCACCGTTCGCTGAGAACCGCTCTGCTCCTGCTGGCATCCCGCATCCCCGTGAGGATAGGTTTCGACCGTTCTGAATTCCGCTACGCCTTTACCCACACCGTTCCCCACAGGTGGGAGCTTCACGAGGTAGATCGGAACCTCGCCCTCCTCACGCCCCTGTCTCCTTCAGAGACGGTAAGGGAACCCCGCCTCCTGCTTTCGGAGAAGGAGAGGGAGGAAACCCTCCGCAGGTTCGGACTCAGTCCGGGCGCCTACGTGGTCCTGAATCCCTTTTCCAACTTTCCCCTCAAGGAGTGGCATCTCCAGGGGTGGCTGGAGCTGATCAGATCCCTCACGGGATACGATCTCGTCGTTACAGGACTGCCCTCGGACGCACCCCGGGTCCGGAGACTGAAGGAGGTGGCTTCCTTCCGGGATCTGGTGGGGAAAACCTCCCTCAGGGAGCTTATGGTTGTGCTGGGAAGCGCCCGGGCTGTGGTTTCCAACGACTCCTCCCCTGTTCACATAGCCAACGCCTTCGGCGTTCCCGCTGTTACGATCTACACGGCAACCTCACCAGCCTACGGCTTCTACCCCCTGCTGGGAGGCTATGTGGAGAACCCCGCACCCTGTTCACCCTGCTCACCCAACCCCAAGAGATGTCCGAGGGGGGAACCTGTGTGCGTGGCTCTACCTTCTGCGGAGTCTGTCCTTGAACGCCTCAAGGAGTTCCTTTAGATCCAGCTCCCCGCCCTCCACCGGAGGTTTTTCGAGGGCGTGGAGAACGCCCTTCTCCTCCACAGCGTGAACCTCCTCTATCCTCCTCCACCTGCCCGTATCCTTCGTTCTGACGAAAACATCGCTCACCTCCCCCCTGGGCAGACTGTTCCTTTCGAGGAAGAAGTCCACCTCCCTCATCATCTTTACAAGGTGATCGAAGCTGTCGAAGTAGTAAACGTGGTGTCCTATCCTCATGGTGCACAGCTCATCCTCTCCCACTATGAAGACCCTGCACACGGGACACCTCACGCTGTCGGGAGGGGTGAAGTCCCTGGTTCTCTCCGGATGCCTCATGACGTAGAGGACGATTCCCCCCAACACAAGGGAGGTGATAAGGATATCGGCGAGGGCGATGTAGTGAACGTACTCCCTGTAAACAAGCCCCGTGAGGCTAAAGAGGATGCTGAAGAGGACTATACCCCCCACCATGAAAACGTATCTGGTTCTGTACCCTTTGAACATCAGAAATATGGTGGTTATGATCCCTATAAACTCGAGGATACGGGATGTAGCGATGAGCACAATACCCTCGAGGTCAGCCATCAGTCTTAAGATAATAGTTCCAGGAAGAGCTTTCTCAACCGCTCCGTAACACCTTCCCCGCCGAGCGCCTCCCTGATCCTTCCGAAGGCTTTCCTCTGAGCGGACAGAGCGCTTCCGTCCCTGAGAAGCTTCAGGGCTGCTTTTGCAAGCTCCTCGGGGGAACGGTTTACCAGCTCGGGGACCAGATCCTCCTTAAGGAGTATGTTGGGAAGGCTTATGTGGCTGACCCTGACAAGAGCCCTCCCAATCAGATGGGTCAGGAAGCCCACTCTGTAAAACACCAGGTGAGGGTTACCAGCCAGAGCCGCTTCCAGAGATGAAGTCCCCGAAGCTATGAGGGACAGCGTGCTGTAAAACATGGCGTTGTACTGGGGCACGGACATCTCCGAGGAGGTTATGACCCTTACGGGCAGACCTCTCATCTCCCGCTCCACGTAATCCCTGAACTCCGGAAAGGTGGGAACAACGGCGGTCGCCCTGTACTCGGACAGTATCTTCTCCAGAGTCCTTCTCAGGTATGGGGTGTGCCTCTTTACCTCGCTCCACCTGCTACCGGGCATGAGGTTCAGAAGCTCTCCCTCCTGAGCAACCCTCTCCCTGAACTCCTCCTCCGACAGGGAGGGTTTGACCATATCCACGAGGGGATGACCTACGTAGTGAACCCTCAGGTTCTCGAACCTCCTGTAGATTTCCACCTCGAAGGGGAGTATGACAACGAGGTCATCGACATAGCGGGCAATAACCTCGGCTCTGCCGGGTTTCCACGCCCACACCTGCGGAGAGATAAAGTATATAACCTTCTTTACCCCGAGCCTCCGGGCTGTTCTTATGAGCCTCAGATTAAACCCCGGCGCGTCGCAGGCGATCAGGACGCTGCACCAGCTCAGGGCTTTTGTGGCTCTTATGTAGGTCCGCCATATGCTCACAAGCTTGGGGAACACCTCGGAAAACCCAACTACGGAGATATCCGATATTCTGCCGGCGCTTCTGATTCCTATCGATTCGAGTTTCTCATTGGTTATGCCGATGAGCTGATGCTCCTCGAATCCCTCCCGGAATATGTTGAACACGTAGTTCGCCGCGGAAACGTCCCCCACCGAGATGAAAACCCGCCTTCCCATGTTCAGTTTTAAAATGATAGACCGGGGAAGGGAAATCTGCTCACCGAACGAAGTTCATCTTCAGAAGATCTGGGGCGATATCCTTCCGGGTCTCCACGAGACGTCTTGCCAGCTCCTTTGCCTCCCTCCCGGAGCCTCCGGGTATCTTTATACCGAAGGTCTCTTCGAGCTTCCTCAGACTCCTGAGATATCTCTCCTTTGCGAGGATAGCGGCTGCGCTGATCTCCGGATACCTGTCCTCCCCTTTACTTTCAAAGAGAACGCTCTCTTCCCCCTCAAAGGGGTTTCGGGGTGAGTAGGCGTCGATCGCAATCCTGCGGGGGGAGAACTCCTCCTTCATCCGCCTGACAAGTTTTGTGTAAGCCTCATCCATGAGTCTGTTAACGTTTCCGTATGTGTCGAGGAGTGTGTTGAACCTGCGGGGGCTTATGTTCACAAAGCGGGCTCTCACGAGGGGTTTCAGCTCCTCCGCTTTTCTGAGCACCTCCTCCCTCTTCATCCTCTTTGTATCCCTTGGGGCTGTCCTCAGAACCTCCCTGTAACTCTCCGGCCGGACAAGAACACAGCAGAGCACCAGCGGACCGAAGATCTCCCCCTTCCCCGCCTCATCGCATCCGGCTACAGACCCTTCGGGAACAGGTATCTGTTCCAGTATCCTTCCGACCCAGTAGGAAACGTCCTCTCCCTGAACCAGCAGTATTCCGGAGGGATACAGGGTAAAGAAGGTGCGTCCGTTGGTGAAGCTCCATAGGGCGTTGGACACGCTGCGCCTTTCTGTGCCGGGCTGGTTCTCCAGGAAGGTTCTCACGTTCTCTATCTGATCCGGAGGGATCCTCAGGGATCTCATCAGATCTATATGGAGCGGGCGACGGGACTCGAACCCGCGACCTGCGGCTTGGAAGGCCGCTGCTCTACCAGCTGAGCTACACCCGCTTATGGTGGAGGGGGCAGGATTCGAACCTGCGCAGGGCGAAGCCCGGGGGATTTACAGTCCCCTGCCTTTGGCCGCTCGGCCACCCCTCCTGACTGCCGCAAGCTGGCGGCGGGACTCGAACCCGCGCCCACGGGATTACAAATCCCGCGCTCTGCCAACTGAGCTACGCCAGCGAACACAGAGGATAATTTTAATTTAAGGCACATAACAGGTCAAGGTGAGGAGCTTGTTCTAAACTTCAACGTCAACTTACGATAAATAAGTTATGGACTTCGAAGCCAAAAGGCAAGCCATACTCGATGAGGGGGGGAACAGGATAGGCTACGAGTTCTTCCTTGTTTACCACGGGAAGGAGTCCTTTCCCCGGGAACCGGTAACCAACAAAACCGCCTTTATAACCATGAGAACCCTCGCAGAATACGGACTCGCCAAGGTGGGAGAAGGGCACAGGATCTTCATCCGCATACCGATAGACAGCCTCCTCGTCAGAGCTTACGAGCTTCTCTATGCGGAGAGCATGGTTTACAGGATCCAGCCCGCCAGCGTGGGCGCGGGCAAGACGGTTTACAGGAGGGCGTTCGAAACCTTAGAGAAGCTGAGGTCGGAGGGAGCGCTGATATCGATACACCACAGGCTCATCGGTCAGCATCCCGACATCGTCCAGCTGGCTGACATAATAGAGCTCTCCGCGGAGGGTCTGGAACCCGCCGAGGTAACCTCCCTGAGGGGTTTCGGTAAGAAGATCCTCCTGTTCAGGATAGACAGTCAGAAGCTCTACGAACGCTTCAGGGGAACAGCGGACTACTATCAGGGGGAGTATCTGGAACCCGCTCAGCCGATAGACAGATTCAGGCTTGCCCCCTTTCTGAAGAGCACGCTCCTGAGGCTCCTCGTTCTCATGAACACCGCCCAGTCGCCCGTCGAGTTTGCCAGAGTCATAGAAACGGACGTGGGCATGTCCGCCAAACTTCTCAGATTTCTCAACTCCGCCTACTTTTCCCTCAGAAAGAAGGTATCGAGCGTCGAGCAGGCGACCGTTTACTTCGGACTCAAAAACATAAAGAACTTCATCATAGTCCTCTCCATGAACGACTACGCCTCCGTCGCCCACCCCTCCCTCTGGAAGAAGTCCCTTGTCAGAGCCAAGCTCATGGAGGAGCTGGCAAAGGACATCACACCCCAGCTCACGGGGGAGGCTTACCTGGCGGGTTTGTTCTCCCTCATAGATATGATTCTGGAGGTGGACCTCGTGGAGTTCCTCAGGGAGGTAAACGTGGAGGACACGATCGTTTCAGCCTTCACGGAACCGGAGTCCTCCCTTGGAAAGCTCCTGAGCGTTGCTGTTCTCCTCGAAGAGAAAGGGGAGGAGCTTATGTCCCTCGAAAAACCCGAGGAGGAAACCCTCCTGGGGGACATCTCCCAGCAGACGGGGATCGACAGGAAAACCCTCGTGGATATGCTCAGAAAC
>DRNB01000069.1 GCA_011375045.1 Aquifex aeolicus | reverse complement strand
TGCTGGAGTCAGCCCGGGAGCAGATAAGGGATCCCTCCAACGTAACCTTCGAAGGAGGCGACGAGATAGACCGGGCGGACATCGAGGGGGAGAGGTATCTGACCTTCCGTATAAAGGGCAGGGAAGCCACCCTCCTCCACAAGATCGATTACGCTCTGATGAAGATAGAATCAGAAACCTACGGGGTGTGCGAGAACTGCGGTGGGCAGATCCCCTACGAGCGACTCAAAGCCCGTCCCGTAACGACGATGTGTTTCGAGTGTAAGGAGCACGAAGAGGAGCACGAGGATGACTGAGAAGGGTATGGAGTGGGCTTTTCCCCGGATAAAGAGACTGCCCCCCTACGTCTTTGCGGTTGTTAACGAGCTGAAATACCGCCTAAGGAGACAGGGAGAGGACATCATAGATCTGGGCATGGGCAACCCCACCAACCCCCCCGCTCAGCACATCATAGACAAGCTCTGCGAGGTGGCACAGCGCCCCAACGTTCACGGATACTCAGCTTCGAAAGGCATACCAAGGCTGAGGAAGGCAATATGCGACTTTTACGAGAGACGCTTCGGCGTCCGGCTCGATCCCGAGAGGGAAGCCCTCATGACCATAGGGGCGAAGGAGGGCTACTCCCATCTGATACTTGCGATGATATCCCCCGGAGACTCCGTTATTGTTCCCAACCCTACCTACCCCATCCACTACTACGCCCCCATCATAGCCGGAGGGGAGGTCCGCTCCATTCCCCTGGTGTTCGAAAACGGAAGGGATCCGCAGGAGGAGTTCCTGAGGAGGCTGCATCAGACGGTAAAGGAATCCATGCCACCGCCAAAAGCGATCGTTGTTAGCTTTCCCCACAACCCCACAACCGTCTGCGTGGAGAAGGAGTTCTTCCGGGAGCTGGTGAGGTTCTGTAAAGAGAAGGGTATATGGATAGTCCACGACTTCGCCTACGCGGACATAGCCTTCGACGGCTACAGACCCCCCTCCATCCTCGAAGTGGAGGACGCCAAGGAGGTCGCTGTGGAGCTTTACTCCATGTCCAAGGGCTTCTCCATGGCGGGCTGGCGGATCGCCTTTGCGGTCGGGAACGAAAGGATAATAAAGAACCTCGCCCACCTCAAGAGCTACTTAGACTACGGGGTCTTCACACCCATTCAGGTGGCGGCTGTCATAGCTCTCGACAGCCCCTACGAGATAGTGGAGCGCAACGCCCGTACCTACGAGCGCCGGCGCGACGTTCTGGTAGAGGGTCTCAGAAGCCTGGGCTGGAGCCTCGAAAAGCCCAGAGCGACCATGTTCGTGTGGGCGAAGATACCCGAGTGGATCGACATGAACTCCCTCGATTTTGCCATGTTCCTCCTCAGGGAGGCAAAGGTTGCTGTCTCACCCGGTATAGGGTTCGGCGAATACGGAGAGGGTTACGTCAGATTCGCTCTCGTGGAAAACGAGCTCAGGATAAAGCAGGCTATCCGGGGAATGCGCAGAGCCTTTCGCAAGCTCAAAGCGACGGTATGAACAGAACACTCCTCTTCGGGGAGGGACTCTTCGAAACGATCAGGTGGACCGGAGAGAGCAGAAAGGTTCGCCTCCACTACCAGAGACTTTCCCGATCAGCCGCCTTCTTCGAGATACCCTGTCCCCCCTACGAAGAGTTTCTGAAAGCTCTGAAGACCGCCTCCGGCGGTAAGATAAACGTCTGCCTCAGGTTCTCCCTCCTTTCCTCAGGCAGCGACCACTTCGCGGAAGCTCCCTCGGG
>DRNB01000068.1 GCA_011375045.1 Aquifex aeolicus | reverse complement strand
TGAGGTCCCCCAGATCCAGAACGCTCAGACCGTTCACCTGACCGCACCTTTTACCCTGAGTCTCTATGATGATCTTTCCCTCGGCTATCATCTCCCTTATCCTCTCTTCGATTAGATTCGACCGATACACCTTTTCCTTTACAGCCCTCCTGATGTCCTCTCCCGTTATCTTTCCCTCCGAGAGGGCGTCAGCTTCCCTCAGCACGTCCGTTATGTAGCCGAAAACGACGCTGATCCTCTTCCTGTCCCCCGCAAGGGAGGAAGCGTACCTGAGAACCTCCTCCACCCCGTCAGGGGTCAGATCTCTTAAACCTTCTGAGGAAACTATCTCCTTGAGAACGGAGGGAAACTTCTCCACCAGCTCGTCGCTCAGCTTCACCACGGATGCAAACTCCGCTTTTATCTTGAACAGTCTGGTGAACTCGGGATCGAAGAGGGACAGGAGGTGGAAGGTGAGGGGGTCCCCTATGAGGAATATCTTTCCCCTGTAGGGTACGGGTTCGGGGTTTATGCCCACGTAAAGGGGGAACGCCTCTTCGAAGGGATAGCCGCTCACGTATATCTTCTTGTGGAGAAGAACCCGCTTGAGGGCTGTCCAGAGGAAGGGGTTCCTGAGCACGTCGGAGGCTCTCAGGACCAGATAACCACCCCGCGCCCTGTGGAGGCTTCCCGCCTCTATTCCGCTGAAGTCCGCGTAGAGGATACCCATCTCAGCCCGGTGGGAGACGTAGCCGAAGAGGCTTCTGAAGGTGGGCATCTCTTCGTGAACGACCGGTGCGCTGTCCCTTCCCCAGTTATCCACCACGACCTTGAGTCTGAAGAGGTTTATGTTGTTCTCCACGAACCTTCTGAGGGGAAGGTTATCCTCCACAAACTTCCACTCGACGAAGAACTGGATGTTGGCAACGAGGTTCTCACTCAGCCTCTTCAGAAACTCCCTCACGCGTTCGTCCCTGTACTTCTCCTCCAGTTTGTAGAGCAATCCTTCGACGAGGTAGCGGGCTGTCCTCTCCCGGAGATCCCTGAGCTGATCCGCAAGCCTGTGGTCGAGGTCCCTCAGAGCCCTCAGATAGTCCCTGAACTCTCCCTCGAACTCCCTCAGACTTCTCTGGTAGCTCTCCCGAAGAACCGGATTGCTCAGGAGCTCTGCCTCCGGAACGGGCTGACCCCGCACGAGGGGAAGGAGTCTGAAGCCCGCCGGCGTCATGATTACCCCCAAGCCCTTTCTCCTCGCGGACTCGGTGAGCTGTCGCAGAAGCTCCTCCTTTTTTGCCTCTATGTCCCTGACGCGCTTTTCCCTCTCCTCCTCGAACTCCTTGCTTTCGAATATTCTGTGGGAGCTCTGCTTCAGCTTCTCCAGAAGCTCGTCCACGTCCCGGGACAGAGCCCTTCCCGTGCCCGGCGGAAGCAGAAGGAATCTGGGTCTCATCGGTTGATGGAAGTCGTGGTAGTAGCATACGTCCTCGGGTGGGGGTTTCTCCCTCGCCTTTTCCCTGAGCTTTCTGAGGGTAAAGGTGGTCCTGCCAACGCTCTCAGGACCAGAAACGTAAACGTTGTATCCTTCCCTTTCGGTTTCGAGGGCTAAGGAGAAAGCCCTCTCAACCCTGTCCTGTCCGGGAAAGAGGGGAGCCGGCTCCACCTCATCGGTTCCCTTACGGATTCCGAACCGAAGCTCTGCCTCCTCAGGCTTCACCCGGACGAGAGCCACTCAGGTTCCCTCCCTGAACACTTTAAGCATCAATCCTCCAAAGAAAAGCAGGGCAACGCCCCCTACAAGGGCGAGGAAGAACTCCACCCTGAAGAAATCGGGCTTGTAGGCGGAAACCACAAGCGCCATGGAGAGGATGAAGGCTAAGGTCAGGATGCTCACGGTGAGTCTGTTTATATCCTTCCTGAGATCGCTCACAAACCTCTTCTCTCCCTCGTATCTGACAGAGAACTCCACCTTTCCCCCCTCCAGCATGTTCACAAAGCGTTTTACCTTCTCCGGCGATTCCATGAACATTTTTGAGAGTATTATGGCGTTCCTCTCGACCCTTCGCGCCATAAAGCGGGGGGAGAGGAGCATCCTCCTCGTCCTCGTTACGTAGGGCTCCGCAACGTTTATCATCCTGAACTCCGGATCGAGACTCATCAGCAGACCCTCCGCCATCCCTATGGTCTTGAGGAGGAGAAAAAGGTCCGAGGGAAGGCTTATCCTGTATCTGTAGGTGAGTCTGAAGATCTCGTTGACGACCTTCGAAAGCTTTACCTCGCTGAGGGGCTGGAAGAAGTAGTAGGAGAAGAGAACTTCGAACTCCTTCCTGAGCATGTTTTCCCTCTTCACGTCCCCCCTTATCCCGAGATCGTAGAGGGCGTCCATCACAAGCGCCATATCGTTTTTTGCTATCCCGTAGATGAGCTGGAGCAGGTTCACCCTCCTCAGATCGTCCAGAACGCCCACCATACCGAAATCGACCATCCCTATGCGTCCGTCCCTGAGAACGAAGAAGTTGCCCGGATGAGGATCCCCGTGAAAGAAACCGTCTCTGAAGAACATGTTCAGATACAGGTAAGCGCCCCTGCGGGCAAGCTCTCGGGGATCGTAACCCATACTCCTTATCCCCTCCACATCGGTCAGCTTTACCCCCTGAAGCTCCTCCAGAACGAGAACCTTCGGCGTGGTCAGCTCCCAGTAAACCTTAGGGATGTAAACCGTTTCATCCCTGAGAAAGTTTCGTCTGAAGGTCTCCGCGTTTCTACCCTCCCTCACGTAGTCCAGCTCGTTCCTCAGGACGTAGGCAAACTCCTCGAAGAGCCCCTCCACGTCCCAGCGCTGAGCTATCTCCCAGTGGGAGGAGATCCTCCTCACAAGCTCCTCGAGGATCTCGAGATCCTGCTTTATCTGCTTCTCCACGCCGGGCTTCTGAACCTTGACAACGACCCTCTCACCGCTGTGCAGAACAGCCCTGTGAACCTGACCTATGGAGGCGGAGGCTATGGAGGTTCTCTCGAAGCTCCTGAACAGCTGATCCACCGGCCTGCCCAGCTCCTCCTCTATAACCTTCTCGATCGCCTCGGCGGGACAGGGAGGGATCCTGTCCTGAAGGCGGGACAGCTCCTCTATATACTCCTCGGGAACAAGATCGGGTCTCGTGCTGAGTATCTGACCCAGCTTTATGAAGGTTGCCCCCAGCTCCTCGAAAGCCAGCCTGAGGTGCTCAGGACCGGAGTAGGGTGCCTCCCGCCTGCCGTGTCCCAGTATCCCCCAGTGGAAGGGAACGAACTTACCCAGACCGACCTTGTCCACGAGGAAACCAAAGCCGTGCTTGGCAAGGATCTTGGCTATCTGAGCCTTCCTCTTTACGTGCCTGGGTCCTATCATCCCACAAGGTAAGCTATCAGGAAGAGGAGGAGAAGCAGGAGAGCGACGGCTGTCAGAGGGTTCCTCCTGAACCATCCGGGAAGCCCGCCCCTGTCCTCCTTTTTCTCCCTGTAATAGTCTCTGTCCATCAAACCCATAAGAATTAATTTACACCCTTGGAGAGCTATGAACCGCCCTGCGGGCGGTTGTATTATAATCGAAGAACAGGGGAGAGATGCTCGCCTACATACTGCCGGGTCTGCTCGGTGTCGGCTTAGCTCTGGCAGGAGGGAAGGTTATGAAGGTGGAGAGCAAGGCTTTCCGGGAGGGAGAGGTCATACCCGTCAGATACACCTGCGACGGAGCGGACGTCTCCCCTCCTGTGAGCTGGTCTGAGGTGCCCGAGGGGGTGAAGAGCTTTGTGCTCATAATGGACGATCCGGACGCCCCCATAGGAACCTTTACCCACTGGGTCGTTTACGACATACCTCCGGATATCCGGGAGCTGGAGGAAGGATTCCCCAAAAAGGAGCGTCTGGGAAACATCAAACAGGGGGTAAACGACTTCGGCTACATAGGCTACGGGGGACCGTGTCCGCCAAAAGGGCACGGCTACCACCGCTACTTTTTCAAGATCTACGCCCTGAATCTCGAAACCCTCGATCTGCCCCCCTCCGCCGGACGCAGGCAGGTGGAGGAGAGGATGAGGGGACACATCCTGGGGGAGGGTTATTTAATGGGAAGGTATAAGAGAGAGTAAGTTTTCAGGAAGTCCGGGGTAACTCTCTACAAGCCTGCCCTCCTCATCGAATATCAGCGTCGCGGGCAGAAAAACGAGGGTAACCTTCTGGGCAAACTCCCCCTTCTCGTCCGCGAGGATGGGGTAATCCGGATCGAGTTCCACTTTGCGGAGGAAGGATTCCACGTCCCCAGGGCTCATCATAACCGCCACTGATATAAGCTCGGCGCGCTCGCGCACCTTCGGATACAGCTTCACAAGCTCCCTCAGATCCTCGGTGTGTCCGATGCAGGTTCCGCTCCAGACGTAAACCACAAGCGGTTTCCCCCTGAACTGGGAGAGGGGAACGCTTCTGCCGGAGGTATCCCTGAGCTTTACCTCGTGAACGCTCTCGGTGCATGAGGTCAGCATCAGAAACAGGACAAGCAGGATCCGGAGCATCAGTGCATCATCCTGACCTTTCTGACCCTTGCCTCCACGGAGATCTCCCCGCTCTTCCTGAACACGAGCGTCAGCCGAACCCTGTCCCCCTCCCTGAGGGACCTCTTGAGATCTATGAGCATCACGTGCCTGCCCATGGGTCTGAACTCCACCGCTTCCCCCGCCGGCACCCTGACCTCCCTGAGCCTGCGCATCCTCATTGTGCCGTCCTCGATCAGGGTGGTGTGGATCTCCGCTTTTCGGGAAGCTGGGCTCCTGACCGCGATCAGATAGTCGTCCTCGTCGCCCGTGTTTCTTATCCGGAAGAAGGCGGCGCTCATCTTGGAAACGGGCGGAACAGCCCGCACCCACGCTTCCTCGATTACTATGTGGGGCTCTGCGAAGAGCAAGCCGGAGAGGACAAGCAGAGATAAAAGAAAAGCCATTCCGAACCTCCTCAGAGAAGCTTTTTCAGGTCTTCCGCTATGAGCTCGGGCTTCTGTCTCATCGAGGGGTAAAGGAGCTTCAGATTTCCCTTCTGGTCGATCAGATATATAAGCGCCGTATGGTCCACCAAGTATCCACCTTCCGATTGCCCCTCGACCTTACCGTAGTAAACCATATAGTCCTTGGCTACCTTCTTTATCTCCTCGGGGGATCCCGTCAGCCCGAGGAAGGAGGGGTGAAAATACTCGGCGTATTTCTGGGTTATCTCAGGACCGTCCCTTTCGGGATCTACGGTTATAAAGAGAACCTGAACCTTACCCCTGTCCGCCTCCGGAAGAAGCTTCAACGTTTCGGCGAGCACCTGAAGGGCGGTGGGGCACACGTCAGGACAGTGGGTGTACCCGAAGAAGATCATTACAACCTTGCCCCTGAAGTCGGAGAGGCAGACCTTCCTCTCGCTACCCTCCCGCCAGTTGGTCAGGCAGAACTCCTCCGCGGGCTTGTCGTAAACCGTTCCGTGGAACTTCTCCTTTCTCTCACAGCTCAGCAGGGAAATCGCCAGAAAGGGAACAATTACTAACAGGGGGAAACGCATCAGGGTAAAGTATAATCCCTTTCAGAGATCAGATCAACTCCGCACTCCAGATTTTCAGCCCAGTCCAGAAAGCGTTCGACGAGATGCCTTCCCTTGAAGATGGCTCCGTGCTGGGGCGCTATTGTCTCCACATCGAGCTTTCTGATAGCCTTAGCCCACACCCTCATGGCTCTGTTGGAAGCCATGTATCTTTTGTGGAACTTCTCTATGAAGCGGATGTGGGAGTCGAAGTCCTCCACGAAGAAGTAGTCCTGACCCAGAGAGGCGCCCAGATCTCCCGAAAACAGTATCTTCGAAACGGGATCGTAAACGTGGAAGTTTCCAGGAGAGTGAAGGAAGTGAGCGGGTATTACGTGGAGATCACAGTCCCCCCCGAGGGTTATGCTCATCCCCCTGTCCCCTATGGGAACAACCCTTCCCTCCATCTTCGAGTCCAGACCGAAGTGGGGAAGAAACCTTATCCACAGCTCCGAGATATAAGCCTTGGCAGGGGTCGTCATGAGCCAGTAGTTTATGCTTGCCACCACGTCAGGATCCTGATGGGAGAGGAATATGTGCCCTATCCGCTTCGGCTGAACGAGGGAGCACAGATCGGAGAAGAGCTTCGACTGAACCTTGTGCCCTCCGGGATCCAGGAGCATAGCCTCGTCCCTGTGGACGATGAGATACTGGTTAGCCTGCACCGCACTTGCGGGTGTAAGCTCTTCAAAGAGGTAGACCCTGTGATCAGGGGATTCGTAAATGAGCTTGCCTCCCATATCGTCGCCCTCCAAGGAATTGTGATCTGTGTCATGTAAATGACATTTTACCACCTTTTGAAGAGCGCGGTTTAGAATATTCAGAGTGAGGTACACGGGAGTTGATGTAAATAAACTTTACAGTATAGACTACTCACCCCTCAGGGGTGAGTGGAAACCCACCGGCCGGTCCGGCAGGAAGATATACGTTGTTCCCTCCCACCTCACCTACGTGAGGATCGGGGAGACGGAGATTACAGATCTCCACGATTTGAGGAGGCACCTCGCCCTCGAGGTGGAGGAGCGGTTCGGAAACCCTCTGTGGGACGTTCGCCTCTCCGGAAACCTTTACTGTCTTGCCCTTGTGAGGGATTTCGAGCCTCCGGAGGACAGCTACGCCCTCGATCCCGAGGTTTTCTCCCTGGCGCGGGTTGCCACGGCTCTGGGAGAGGAGGATTGCTTTGTCCTCGACCTCGGAAGGCACAAGACAACGCTCGTGGAGGTGAAGGGTGCGCAGCTCCTCAGCTACAGGGTTGTCCTCAAGGGAGGGAACTTCATCGACCAGCTCCTGTCCCGGGAGCTCGGTCTGAAGCCTGAGGAGGCGGAGCGTATCAGAATCGAGGAGGGTCTGAAGAGGGAAGCCGTCAGATCCGCCTTCGAAAGAATTCTGGAGTCCCTGGGGAGAGACCTGAGCGAGGAGAAGGTTCTCCTGAGCGGCGGACTGAGCAGACTCAGAAACATAGAGGAGTACTTTGGAACAGTTCTCAGAAACCGCTACGTGGATCCCGAACTCAACTCCGCCTTCGGAGCAGCGCTCAAGTATGTTTACCGGGACTGCTCCCCCGACTTCAGGGGTGAGGAACTGTCCCACAGAGACGTGAAGAAGGTAGCCCTTGTCCTGAGCTTTTCCTTTCTGCTCTTTCTGGGTGCGAACTTAGGACTGCACCTCACCGAAAAGAGGGTGCTCTCCGGAATCAGAGCTGTGGAGAAGGAGAAGTTCAGGGAGGTGTTTCCCGGCCTGCCCCCCATGGCGGTCAGGGATCAGGTGAGGAGCATGGTGAGCGCAGAGCGCTATCCCCTTACCGAGAAGCTCATAAAAGCCTCCGGGATCCTGAAGGAGGGTGTGAAGCTCTACAGGATAGAGTACGGAAACGGAGTGCTCAGAATTGTCGGCGAGGTTTCCGATAAGAGCGTGCTCGAGGGAACAGAAGCCAGATCCCTGAAGAAAACCCCTGCGGGCGGTTACGAGTTCGAGGTGGAGCTGAGGTGAGGTATCTCAACAGACGGACGATCTATATCCTTTCGGTTGCCCTCGCCCTCTTCTTTGCCGGATACACCCTCCCCACCGTGGAGAACGTAAGGGACAGGATAACCGATGAATACTTCAAACACAAAGGGTTCCTCTTCGACCTTCAGAGAGCCTCCCTCAGCTTCAGAAGATCGGCGGGGGAGAAAGAGGTCGGGGAGCTTCTCGAGGACATGGGTCTGCGGGCTGAGTCCATTTACAGGTCCGAGTCGGGTGTGGAGGTCAGGATGAGAAACGTTCACTGGAGGCGCATACCCGATCTCATATTCCGCCTGGAGAGGAGCTTTCGTCTGGAAAGCTTTTCAGCTGTGGACAACACAGGAAAGGGTATCTTTGAGGTCAGGATAGTTCTGAGGTAACATAGAAACCATGTTCTTTTACGACGTCAGCAATCCGGATAAGCTCTGGATACACCTCCACGGCTTTGCGACCAACGTGTGGGGTTCGAAGATAGAGTTTGCCAGGAGCTACTTTAAAAGAACAAAGGCTTTCTCCTTTTACGCCATGGACATGGATTACGAGAAGCACACCACGACCGAGATCCTCGAGGTTCTGGAAGCCCTCGTCCTTGGCTTCTCCGAAAGGTTCCCCCACATAACCCTCTGTGGAAGCTCTCACGGTGCCTACGTGGCTGTTAACTACGTAAGGTTCAGGAGGCTCGGTAACGTTAAAGACCTCTTCCTCCTTGCCCCTTCCTTCGAAACCCTCGCCCTTATAGTCAAGGAGGTGGGGGAGGAGAAGGTAAAGGGGTGGATCGAGGGCAGGGAACCCCTCAAACTCGAGGAGGAGGGCAGGGAGATAGAGATAAGGGAGGATTTTGCCCTCGACATCCTCAGGAACGGTTACGAGATCATCGAAGGGGACAGGGTAAACTTCCCTGAAGCTCCCCCCGTCGGCGTTATTCTGGTCCACGGAACAAGGGACGAGATAGTGCCCGTGGAGCGAAGCCGGCTGTTTGCATCGAAGGTAAAGCTGAGGAAGTTTCTGGAGGTGGACGACGACCACCAGCTCTCGGAGAGCTTCGGCAGGGTCCTCACCCGGCTGGTGAGGGACGGCTGGTTATGAGGTGCAGGATCTGTGGCAGAAAACCCGTCATATACATGCCCCACCACAGACTCGCCCTGTGCAGAGAGGACTTTGCAAGCTGGTTCGAACGTTACACGGACAGAACGGTAAGAGAGTTTGGCATGTTTACCTCCGAAGACCGCATCCTCGTCGCAGTCTCGGGCGGGAAGGATAGCCTCGCTCTGTGGCACGTTCTCAGAAAGCTGGGCTACAGGGCGGACGGACTCTACGTCCACCTCGGCATAGGGGATTACTCCGAACGTTCCAGAAGGAAGGTCGAGGACTTCGCCCGCTCGATAGGAGCCGGACTCCTTCTTGTGGATCTGACGCAGGAGCTTGCGGGTATTCCTGATCTGGAAAGGCTGAGCGCGAGGAGCGCCTGTTCCCTGTGCGGTATGGTGAAGAGGTACAACTTTAACAGGGTTGCGAGGGAGCACGGCTACAGCGTGCTTGCCACGGGGCACAATCTCGATGACGAAGCCTCCTCGCTTCTGGCAAACCTTATCCACTGGAACCTCAAGTATTTGGGCAGGAAGTATCCCGTTCTGGAGGAGGAGGGAGGGTTCGTCAGGAAGGTGAAGCCCTTCTGCAAGTTTACTGAGAAGGAAACAGCCCTTTACGCCCTCCTCAACGGCATCGAGTTTGTGGAGGAGGAGTGCCCCTTCTCGGAGGACGCCAGCACCATCTTTTACAAGGATATCCTCAACAGGATAGAGGAGCGCTTTCCGGGCACAAAGCTCAGGTTCTACCTCGAGTATCTCCGGAAGGTTTACCCCAGGTTCAGGGAGGAGGAAGAGGAAGGAGCCCTCGGGCTGTGCAGAGTTTGCGGTGAGCCAACCCCCGCGGAGGTGTGCCCGGTTTGCAGACTCAGGGAGAGGATATTAAACTTTAAAAAGGACAGTAACGGGGCGTAGCTCAACAGGATAGAGCGCGGGACTACGGATCCCGAGGTTGTGGGTTCGACTCCCACCGCCCCGGCACACGAACATCATGGCAAAGTCAAAGGGAGACAGGATCGTCCCCATAGCGGAGAACAGAGAAGCGCGCACCCGCTATGAGCTGATCGAACGCTTCGAAGCCGGTCTCGTTCTGGAGGGACCTGAGGTTAAATCCCTCAGAAACAGAGGGAACGTTTCCTTCAAGGACAGCTTTGTGAGAATAGAGGGAGGGGAAGCGTGGCTCTATAACCTCTACATAGCTCCTTACAGATTCGCCACTCTCCACCCCCCCGATCCCCTGAGAAAGAGGAAGCTCCTTCTTCACAAGAGGGAGATCATGAGGCTTTACGGAAAGGTTCAGGAAAAGGGATACACGGTTATTCCTCTGAGACTTTACTGGAGGAACGGAAAGGTTAAGGTAGAGATAGCTCTCGCTAAAGGCAAAAAGCTCAGGGACAGAAGGGAGGAGCTGAGGGAGAGAGCCATCAGAAGGGAGATGGAGAGGGAGCTTAAAGGAAAACTCAGACTATAATATTCCGCCCAATGAAGAAGCTGGAGCTTCTGTTCGAAAGCTTCCTGTGGAAGTCCAGACTGCTTATAATACTCGCCGTTGTCAGCTCCATAATAGGAGCCTTTGCCCTCTTCATAGCGGGTCTCCTCGAGGTTATGCTCCCCCTCCTGAAGTTTCTGAAAACCTTCGATCATGAGATCCTCTCGAAGAAGCTCGTTGCCTCAGCCATAGCCTCCATAGACATGTTCCTGATAGCAACCTTTCTGCTTATATTCTCCCTCGGTCTGTATGAGCTTTTCATATCCAAGATAGACGTTGCGGAGCAGGATCCGAAGAGCTCGAAGGTTCTCTTCATCACAAACCTCGAGGATCTGAAGACGAAGCTCGGACGTGTTGTGATAATGGTCATCATAGTAACCTTCTTCAAACAGGCTATAGAGATGGAGTACAAAACACCCCTCGATGTGCTCTACCTTGCGCTGGCTGCTTTTGGTATATCCTTAGCTCTCTACTTTACCCACAGGGAGTATCACGGCAGGTAAGCTCCTCAGCGGAGGGAAAAGCTCCTGACCTCGAAGGCAACGACGTCCGCACCGGGCAGGAAACCCCCTATGGCGTGAGCTGTTGCTATTACAGCGATTACATAGTCCCCACCTCTTCTGAGGGGTGCCGCGGGAACTATGCTCCGGCATCCGGAAAAGGCTCCGTAGCCTGTCCGGCCGACATCACCCGAACAGTAGGCGTGCCAAAGGGTGCATCCTGAGAGGGAAACGGTTTTCTGAAGGCAGATCCTGTCGAAAACGTACAGGAAGTAGTGGTTGGCTCCCGGAACCCTCTGCCAGCTTATCGAGGGGGGAGATGCGCCGGTGTCGATGCTGAGGTTCAGTCCACCGAAACCCTGTCCCATACCAAAGAGAAACCATTTTCCGTCCGGGGAAACGTAGTATCTGCAGGTGCCTACACTTACGATCTGTTTGCCTTTGCTGTTGCTCCACACACCCCTGCACAGGTTTTCAGTGCATATCCCCTCGAAACCGCCTCCTATGCTTGCTCCATCGACCGTCCCCCTCCACTGGCCGGACATACTCGTTCCGCTCCGCGACCCCCTCACCGTTCCCACGTTCACACCTCCCAGACATCCGAAGTAGGAGAAGAGGAACTCCGTCAGGAAGGCGCCGCTACCTTTGGGCATACAGGAGAGGAGCATACCCGCTGTGGGATCCTCCGGATTCCTCGAAGGGTTCTCGGTGTAGTAGCCTAAGTATATCATCCTGTCGGGCTGGGTGCACTCCTGAGCAAAGGGCAGGTGCGTAAAGAGCAGAAGCCACAGCACCAGCGCAGCGAGCTTAGCCATGAGGGTTATTTTAACCTCTCACAGCTGGTAAAATCCTCCTCTGTGGAAGGGGCTATTCCTCTGAACGAGCTTCTGGAGTTGCTCAGGGTCCGGAGGGAGAGGGAGAGGATCGTTTTCACGAACGGATGCTTCGACCTGCTGCACGCCGGGCACGTGGACTACCTCGAGAAAGCCAAGAGGCTGGGGGACGTTCTTGTGGTGGGTATGAACTCGGACAGCTCGGTGAGGAGGATAAAGGGGAGGGAGAGACCTATACTTCCTCAGGAGCTGAGGGCGAAGCTCCTGTCCGCTCTCAGACCGGTGGACTACGTGGTTATCTTCGATGAGGACACCCCTCT
>DRNB01000067.1 GCA_011375045.1 Aquifex aeolicus | reverse complement strand
CGCCGGAGCCTTCATGATAGTTCTCGAAAGCGTGCCCTGGAACCTCGCTAAAGAACTGACCGAGATGTCCGATGCCATAACGGTGGGGATAGGAGCGGGAAGGTTCTGCGATGGTCAGGTTCTCGTGTTCCACGACCTCGTCGGGCTTTATGAGGACGTTAAACCGAAGTTTGTCAGGAGGTATGCGGAGGGAGCCAGGATCTTCAGGGAGGCGCTGACTAAATTTAAAATAGACGTGGAGAGGGGGGACTTCCCCTCCGAAGAGGAGAGCTATGGAACATGAGAAGATACTGAACCTTCTCATCAAAGCCGGCTTCCTCAGGGAGGAGGATGCCAGAAAAGTTCTTAAGGAGAAAAAGGAGGATGAGGATATATTCCAGACGCTCCTCAGGCTCAACATCCTTTCTGAGAAGGACATAATGAGCTTTTTCCAGAACATCCTTCCCCAGAAGATATGGAAGGGGGACATTAACGATCTCGAGGTCCCCTCCCACATACTGAACGCCATACCTCAGGAGTTCATGCGGAAGTACAAGGTGGTTCCCGTTAAGTACGACAAGGGGAAGCTTCACGTGCTGATGCTGAACCCCCTCAACCAGAGCCTCATAAACGAGCTCAGATTTTACACAAAGGCGAGCAGCATAATACCCTACGTGGCACCCCTCACCACCATAGAGAGGGTCATAGACAAGCAGTTCCCCAAGCTGGGGGATGTCCTTTCCCAGATAGAGGATACGGAGGTGGAGATAGAAAGGGAGGAGGAGGACGTTCCCATAGAACAGCTCATGCACGCCACGGAAGAGGCACCGATAGTCAAGTTGGCGAACGGGCTGATCTACGAAGCCGTCAGCATGGGGGCGAGCGATATACACATAGAGCCTTTCGAGAAAAGGGTGCTTGTGAGATACAGGGTCGACGGGGTGCTCAGGATATACCACCAGCTTCCCCTCAACGTGAGAGATAGCCTTGTGGCACGCTACAAGATAATGTCGAACCTCGACATAGCGGAGAAACGGAAGCCTCAGGACGGCAGGATCAGGATAAAGATAGAAAAAAAGAAGATCGATCTCAGGGTTTCTACCGTTCCCACCGTTTACGGGGAGAAGGTGGTCATGAGAATTCAGGAGGCGGAGAAGTATCTGAACGTTAAGTTAGAAGATTTAGGATTCGAGCCGGACGATCTCGAGAAGTTCAGAAACGCCATCTGGAAGCCCTGGGGTATGATCCTCGTTACGGGACCCACCGGATCCGGTAAAACGACCACCCTTTACTCCGCCCTGATGGAGAGGAATCAGCCCGACGTTAACATAATGACCGCGGAGGATCCCGTCGAGGTAGCCATACCCGGCATAAATCAGGTTCAGGTGAACGAAAGGATAGGTCTGACCTTCTCCAACGTCCTGAGAGCCTTCCTCAGACAGGATCCCGACATCATACTCGTGGGTGAGATCAGGGATCAGGAAACGGGGGACATAGCCATCAGAGCGTCCCTGACGGGACACCTGGTCTTCTCCACGCTTCACACCAACGACGCTCCCACAACCGTTACGAGACTCACGGACATGGGAATAGAGCCCTTCCTGGTGGGTTCCTCCCTGATCCTCGTGGTAGCCCAGAGGCTTATAAGGAAGCTCTGTCCCAGCTGCAAGAAACCCTACGATATACCAAAGGAAGCCCTGCTTCGCCTCGGGCTGATCAGCTCCCCCGAGGAGGAGGTAGTGATTTACAGGGCAAGCGAAAAGGGCTGTTCCTCCTGCAACGGAGCAGGTTACAAGGGGAGAACGGCGGTTCACGAGATAATGGAGATCGATGAAGATCTCAGAAAGCTGATAATAAAGGGTGGAACGGCGGACGATATAAGAGATCTCGCCATACAGAAGGGAATGAGGACCCTTTATCAGTCCGGACTCCTCAAGGTCAAAAAGGGCATAACCT
>DRNB01000066.1 GCA_011375045.1 Aquifex aeolicus | reverse complement strand
ATGGGTCTCATGTAGGGACCCATCAGTCCCGTAACGAAAGCCATGGGCATCAGGGCGGCTATGACCGTAAAGGTGGCGAGGATAGTGGGGTTCCCGACCTCGTCGGTGGCTCTGACGATGGCGTCCTGAGGGGGGAGCTTCTGCATCTCGAACCAGCGGTGTATGTTCTCCACAACCACTATGGCGTCGTCGACGAGGATGCCTATGGCGAATATGAGGGCGAAGAGGGTTACCCTGTTCAGGGTGAAGCCGTACATCTCGCTCAGGAACAGGGCTATGGCGAGGGTAACCGGAACCGCTATGCCTACAACGAGGGCTTCCCTCACACCGAGGGCGACCGCTATGAGGAGGATTACCGAGAAGGTGGCTATGAGGAGGTGTTCGAGCAGCTCGTTTGCCTTCTCCCGGGCGGTCTCACCGTAGTTTCTGGTTACCGTGATCTGGAGGTCTCCGGGCAGGAGCCTCTGCTTTGCGTGTTCGACGAGCTTCAGAACCTCCTGAGCCACGTCGACGGCGTTGGTTCCCTTTCTCTTGGACACGGCGAGGGTTACCGCCGGGAGGATCTTATCCTCCGGAACGTCTATCCCTTTGGACTCCGCGGCTGGACCAAAACCCATCAGGACGTAGTCCCTTACCTCCGAGGGTCCGTCTGTTATCCGGGCTACGTCCTTCAGGTAAACCACGCGTCCTCCCTCTGTGCTCACCACGAGACGGGCTACGTCCTCGCCTGACTTGAGGAAGCCTCCCACCTTGATCAGAAACTCTCTGTTTTCCTTCCTCAGCCTGCCTCCTACCGCCTGAGCGTTCGCGGCTCTGAGGATCTCAGCTATCCGGAGGGGGGACACGCCGTAGGCGTCGAGTTTTGCCGGATCTAAAAGGACCCTGACCTCCCTCGGTCTTCCCCCGAGGACGAAGACGTCCGCCACGTTCTCTATCTTCTTGATCTCGTTCTGAAGGGTGGCGGCTATCCTTCTGAGGGTAAACCAGTCGTAATCCTCACCCCACAGGGTAAGGGTCAGTATGGGGACGTCGTCTATGGACATGGGCTTGATGAGGGGGGGCAGAACCACACCCGGAGGGGCGAGGTCCAGAGCTGACATCATCTTGGAGTTCAGATCCACCAGCGCCTTGACGGGATCCGTCCCCACGTAGAAGCGGGCTGTTACGATGGCACCTCCGTTCATGGAGGCGGAGTATATATACTCTATGTCCTTGAGCTCCCAGAGCTTTTTCTCCAAGGGTATAACGACCCTGCTCTCCACCTCCTCGGGGGTCGCACCCGGATAGGAGATGTATATGTCTATCATGGGCACAACGATCTGGGGTTCCTCCTCCTTGGGGGTGGTAACCACGGCGAACAGTCCGAGGGCAAGGGAGACGAGGATCAGGATGGGGGTGAGCTTGGAGTCTATGAAGTAGCGGGCGAGCTTCCCTGCCAGTCCGTACATGCTTTAACCTCCCACCAGACATCCGTCGCAGGCTTTCTCGAGACCCTCGACAACGACCCTCTCACCCTCGGACAGGCCTGAGAGAACCTCCACTCTGTCCCCCATCTCCCTGCCGAGGCGGACGAACCTGAGCCTGAGAACACCGTCCTCCTCCACAACCCAGACCGCTGTCAGATCCCACTTCCTGTAAACCGCCTTCCGGGGTATCAGGAGGATCCTGTCCTCCTCCTTCAGGTAAACCCTTGCGAAGAAGCCGCCTCTAACGCTCCTGTCCTTAAGGAGAGCCTTGACCCTGAAGGTTCTGGCTGAGGGATCGACGGAGGGTTCCACCTCGACGACCTCGGCGGTCGTCTCCCTCCTCAGGGATTCTATCCGGACGGCGACCCTGTCTCCGGGTTTCACCTTCCCGTAGAATCTCTCCGGAAGTTCGAACTCAACCCTGTAGGGTGGCTTTTCCAGAACGAGGAGAACCGCTCCCGGCGCAGCCATGTCCCCCACGTCGACGTTCTTCCTGACCACGTATCCGTCGAAGGGTGCTCTGATCTCCGCGTAGGAGAGTCCCGCTGAAACCGCTCTGAGGTTCTGCTTTGCCATCTCCACACCCGCTCTGACCGCCTCGAGCTCCGCCTGTGCGCTCCTGAACTGAGCCTCCACCGTGTCGAACTCCTGAGGGGTTACGGCTCCTTCCTTCAGAAGCTCCCTGTATCTGTTGTAGGTTTTCTCCGCCGCTCTGTAGCGGGCGAGGGCGGCTTCGAGTCTCTTCTGCGCCTGAAGCACCTGCCTGCGGGCAGCTTCGATCCTTGCCCGGGTGTCCCTCGGATCTATCCTGATGAGGAGCTGTCCCTTTTTCACAAAGTCTCCTTCCTTTACCGCCACCTCCCCCACGAACCCCATCGTCCGGGTGGACACCTCCGCTCTGTCCGAGGGCACGGTTGTTCCTGTAAAGGAGAGCAGGCTCTCGCTGTGAACCATCACCTTTTCAGTCCTTATTCCCTCGACCACCTTTCTCTCCGGCTTTACCTCCCCCGCGGAGATCTTCGGGTGGAAAACGCCGGCAAGCCAGAGGATTACGAGCGTTACCGGAAGAATCAGAAAAACTCCGTATCTGAACACAGCCTTCATCTGAGCACCTCCTCGAGGATTCCGGCGGCAAGCAGAGCCTTTCCGTAGCTCAGGTTGCATCTGTAAAGAGCCTGAAGGTAATCGAAGCGGGCGAGCTCCACCTGAGTCTGGGAATCCAGAAGATCGACTATTCTGGCAAGTCCGTTTCTGTATCTGGATCTGATTATGCGGAGGCTCTCCTGTGCGGATCTGACCCTTGCCTCTGCGGATTCGATGGCGCTCCGGGCGTTTGTGTATTCGGTGAACGCTTTTTCTATCTCGAACAGAATGCTCTTTCTCATAAACTCCCTCCTGCTCAGCAGGGCTCTCTCCCTCTCCCTGTAGGAGAGGGCTTTCTCCACGGTGCTGAGTCCCGTGTTGAAGCTGAGGCTAACCCTCAGACCCACAAGGTAGCCGCTTCCCTCCGTTCCGAAAGGCACATCCCGATCGTAGAGGTAGTAGGAGGCGAAGGCTGAGACCTGGGGCAGGTTTTCGGAGAGGGTTGCTCTGTAACCTGATCTCAGCGCCTTCAGGCGCTCTTCGAGAGCTTTCAGATCCTCCCTGTTTCTGAGGGCTTTCTCCTTCAGCTCCTTCAGGGAAAGGGACGGGCAGGAGGGGAGGGCGGGAGCGGAGGCTCCGGCGTAATCGGTGTTCGCCACAAGGCTCAGAGCCTTGAGCGCCAGCCTGTAGTTGTTCTCCGCCTCCCGGAGCTTTTCCTCCGCCTTCTTCAGGGAAACCTGCGCTCTCAGGACGTCCGAAAGGAGCGCCACGCCTGCGCCGTGGAGTTTCTCAGCCACTCTGAGGTGCTCCTTAGCCTCCTTCAGGTTCTCCTGTGCCACCTTTACCGCGGACTTCGAAAGGGAAACCTTCAGGAAGGCTCTGTAGGCGTCGAAGAGGATCTCCTCCCTCTTTCGGCGAAAGGTTTTCTCCTGCGCTCTTCTGGTGT
>DRNB01000065.1 GCA_011375045.1 Aquifex aeolicus | reverse complement strand
TTTATGGTGGCTTCCTGACCGTTGATGGTTATAACGGTGGGCTTTGCGAGGTTCTTGATCTTACCTATCCTCTCGAAGGCGGAGAGTCTGAGGTTGAGGGCGTTCAGGGCACCTTTCGAGTAGGTGAAGGTCAGGATTCCGCCCGGCGTTCCGCTGAGCCCGGGGATGATGGAGCCGGACTGACCTACCCCTAAGTTAGAGCCTATCCCCCCCTGCCAGGACTGCTGAACCTTAACGTTGGAGAGCAGGGCGCTCCAGTTTATACCCAGCTCCCTGACCACCTCCTTGCGGACCTCGAGGATGCGGGCTTCTATCTTGACCTGGGGAGGGTCTTCGCTTATGTACTCGCTGAACTGCTCCTTTATCCTCTCTATAACCTCCGGATAGTCGGTGATCATAACAGCGTTGAACTCTTTGAGGATAGGTGTAACCTTCTCCTCACGCCTCGCTTCCCTCTGCCTTTCCTTCTCTACCCGGATAGCTCCGCCCGTGAGAACGAGTCCAGCCTCCGACCTTATGGGCTCTATCATCTTTATGAACTCGGTGGGGCTGATGTATCTGAGGTAGAAGATCTCCGTTACGGGTTTTCTCGTGGCGGGGGCGGTTACCAGAAAGTTCCTGAGCACCTCCTCGTACTTCTTTATCCTCTCCGCCTCGTCCGTGATAACCAGAGCGTTGAAGGTGGGCGCCTCGGTGAGCACCGTTTTCTTGGAGATGTGGGGCATGAGCAGCTGCTTAGCCTCCTCTATGCTTATCGTCTTGAGGTAAAAGACCCTCGTTATAACCGCCTCGGGTCTCTCCTCCACCCCGAGCCTGCGCTCAGCGACTATCCTCTCCACATACTCCTTGAGTTTACCCTCCAGCCTCTTTACCCTCTTCTCCTCATCCCTTACGTATATGGTTTTCAGCGTCTTGTCTATAACTATCTCCGCGGAGGGACTGACCCTTCTCTTCAGAAAATCTATCAGCTTCTCCACGTCCTTCTCCGTCAGCTCCCTGATGTCCAGTTCGAACTCTCCGGCTTTCGTGATCTTGTAGATCTCCCTGTTTACGGGGACAGCTATGAGTCCGTACTCCCTCAGTATCAGATTGAAGGCTTCGTTTACGCTGACGGGTCTCTGAATGTATATGCTCGCGGTTTTCTTCAGGATGTCCTTGACCTCCGGATCTATGATCACGTTCTTCTTGACCACTTTGGCGAGCGCTTTGATAACCGTATCGAGCTTCACCTCCTCGAACCTCATCTCCCTGACGGTCTGGGGAAAGGAAAGCGAGCACAGGATCAGGAAGCTCCAGAGCAGCACAAGGCTTCTTCTCATCTCCTTTTCCCTCCCTGCTTTAATACCTTATCGGGTTCGTACCCGGTTTTTATAAGCTTTACCTTTCCCTCTTTGCTTTCCACCACTATGAACTTCTCCGAACTGCCTCCCCTGTCTATCACTATGTAGCCTACCGCGTCCTCCTTGTTGGAGAAGGGATCCTTGGCGGAGGCCAAAGAAGCTGCAAGAAGGATTATAAGAAAGCTCAGCACCCTTCTCATGGCACCACCTCACTTCTGGAGTATAACGTCTATAACCACGTCCGCGCTGACCGTTCCCCCTTCCCGGGAAGGTTTCATCTTCAGGGAGACGGGGTAGGACACCAGCCCCCTTCTCTGGATGTCC
>DRNB01000064.1 GCA_011375045.1 Aquifex aeolicus | reverse complement strand
GACGACGTGCTGGAGCTTCTGACGGGCATCAGCGCCGCCGAATTTCACCGCAGGGTCAGGAGGGAGCTGATGAGGTTTGCGAGGATAGCTACTCCTAAGAGGAGGTGAGTCTGTCGGGATGATAGTGAGGCGTGAATACTGGAACGAGCTGAACCAGAAGGTAAAGGAAAAGAGGCGTTTCGAAACCCGCGATATAGTCGAGCGCCTGGGGTGCATTACCCCCGAACAGATAACCATCTCCAACCACCCCATAGACAAACCCACCACCAGCTTCAACCCCTCCCTGAAGATCTCGGGTGAGGAGGTAAGGATCTACGCGAGGATCACCCTGGGCTACTACTCTTACTCCAGCGCTGTGGTGGAGTTCACCATACCCTTCGAGGAAACCGAGTGCTGCGGTGAGGGGAACTACATAGCACGGCTGGCGGTTGTTCCCACGAACAGATACGACTTCTGGGGCGTGGAGGATCCCCGGGTAAACGAGATAGAGGGAAAGCTCTACATGACTTACTGCGGGAGAACCGTGAGCTACTTCGAAGCCGACAGGAAGGTGGAGAAGACGCTGCCCGTTACCGCGGTTCTGACGGAGGAGGGGTGGAAAAAGATCGCTGTCTTCAGGATGGAGGACGAACTGAGGAGCTTCGTCGCCAGCGACAAGAACGCCTTTGTGGTTCGGGCAAAGGGACTTTACCTGTTCCACAGGCTCCATATGCTGAACGACAAGTTCTACCTGAGCGTCTGTGAGCTTCCCGAAGATCTGCTTCACATCGAGGACTTCAGGGAGGTGATCATAGGAGAGAACGTAACGGTTCTGGAGGAGGCTAACTTCGAGGAAAAGATCGGATGGGCAACCCCTCCCATAAAGGTAGGTGATGAGTACGTGGTCCTCATCCACGGTGTCGACAAGGAGAGGGGGGTTTACAGGGTCTTTGCCGTTCTGATGAACGAGGAGGGCTACTTTACAGCAGTTACGCCCTTTTACATCATGGAGCCTAAGGAGATATACGAGGTTTACGGAGACAGACCCTACGTGGTGTTCCCCTGCGGAGCGGATCTGAAGGGGGAGCACATATACATCTCCTACGGTGCCGCCGACTCCGTCATCGCCTTAGGGAGGATAAAGCTGGAAACCCTCCTCGGCATACTGAACGACAACAGGCTCTTCTGAGGTTGCAAAAGCTGCCGGATCCTTTAAATTCTAAGGACACTGTGAATACCACAAAGGAGGAACACATGCAGTTCACATT
Source organism: Aquifex aeolicus (assembly GCA_011375045.1). Taxonomy (GTDB): domain Bacteria; phylum Aquificota; class Aquificia; order Aquificales; family Aquificaceae; genus Hydrogenivirga; species Hydrogenivirga aeolica_A. The sequence goes on along the minus strand of DRNB01000064.1, from coordinate 3,891 downwards.
CGAACAGCTCAGTCGGAGAGTTCAGAACGCCCTCAGGGAGCTGGGTTTTACCAGACCGACGCCGATTCAGGAAGCAGCCATACCCCTGGCTCTCGAGGGAAAGGATCTCATGATTCAGGCGAGGACCGGAACGGGTAAAACCGGAGCCTTCGGCATACCTCTGGTGGAGATGATGAGGCGTCCGGAGCGTGCCCTTGTTCTCGCTCCCACCAGGGAGCTCGCCTGCCAGATAAGGGATCACCTCCGGGACATAGCGAAGTTCTCCAGGCTCAGCGTCTTCGCCTTCTACGGAGGAACCCCCGTGGGTAGAGATCTCCAGCTTCTGGAAAAGCGCATACCCGACGTGGTGGTCGGCACGCCGGGCAGGATCAGGGATCTCATAGAAAGGGGTGCTCTCTCTCTGGAGAGCTTCCGCTACCTCGTCCTCGATGAGGTCGACATCATGCTGGACATGGGTTTCAGGGAGGATATAGAGTGGATAGTGGGCAGGATCCCCACCGAGAGACAGACCTTCTTCGTTTCCGCAACGGTCCCTGAAGAGATCAAGGAGATAGCGGTTCGCTACATGAAAAAGGATTACAAGCACCTCAGCGTGGAATCCGAGGAGCTGAAACCCAGAATAAACGAGATAGTGGTCAGAACCAGATCAGAGAGGCACAAGTATCAGGAGCTCGAAAGGATACTGAAGGAAAACACGGACAGAAAGATCATCGTATTCGTCAGGATGAGAAAGGACGCTAAGGAAGTAGCCCATCAGCTCATGAGAAAAGGGTTCAACGTGTCCGCCCTCCACGGAGACATGACCCAGCGCCGGAGGGAGGAGGTAATGAGGCGCTTCAGGAACGGGGAGATCAGGGTTCTCATAGCCACGGACGTTGCCTCCAGAGGTCTGGACATAGAGGGCGTTTCGCTGATCATAAACTTCCACCTTCCCGAGGATCCGAGGGTTTACACCCACCGCATAGGCAGGACGGGCAGGCTCGGAAGGGAGGGAACAGCTATAAGCCTCGTGTCCCCTGCGGAGAAGCGCAACCTCTGGAGGATAAAACTTCACAGGAAGACAACAGCCTGAGGATGCTTCCCTCCACCGTGGAGAAGCTTCCGCCGGAGGAGAACATGAGGAGGGATGAAGAGGCCCTCCTCTCCGTGGAAAGCGGACAAAACTCCTGCCTCTGGAGGATATACAGGTGGGACAGGCTCTGTCTGAGCCTCGGACGTCATCAGGTTCCCCCCCGGAACCTTTCCCTCCCGGTGGTAAAGAGACCCACGGGTGGGGGAGCGCTCCTCCACGGCTGGGACGTATCCTTTTCCGTAGCGGCGTTGAGGGAAAGCTGGGGGGCGAAACCCAGGAGGATCTACCTCAGGATAGCCCTGCTGATTGCGGAGTCTTTCAGGGATCTCGGTATCGACGTCAGCGTGGTGCGAAGCTCCGGAGGGTACAGGGGAGCTTTTTTCTGTTTCTCCACACCTTCCCCCGGAGAGCTTACCTGGAGGGGGCGCAAGATAGCGGCGGTTGCCATGAGAACGCTCAGAAGAGCCTTTCTGATACAGGGAAGCGTTTACCTGCACTTCGATTACGCCTTAGCCTCACAGCTTACCGGAGCTTCCGAGGAAGTCCTGAGGGAGAGGATCGTTTCCCTCGAAGAGGTGAGTGCCGGGGGGGAATTCGTCTCCGTTCTCAGGAAGAAGCTCAGCCGTCTCACTCCAGTTTGCCCAGATAGACGAGCAGGGCTGTAACGGCTGCGGGCGTTACACCTTCTATCCGTCCCGCCTGACCCACCGTGAGGGGTCTGACCCTTTTGAGCTTTTCCCTCGCCTCGTTTGTCAGGCCCGGGACCCTGTCGTAGTCTATGTCCTCCGGTATCCTCACCTCCTCGAGCTTCCTGAGCTTTTCGTTGAGCTTTCGCTCCCTCTCCACGTAAGGTTCGTATTTGAGCTGAATCTCCACCTCCTCCCGAACGTAAGGCTGATCGGGGGTCTTCAAACCCATACTCTTCAGGTCATCCATGGAGTACCCCGCTGTGAAGAGGGTGGCGACGGAGTAACTCCTCTCCCCTCCACCGAGGGGAACAACCACCTTCTCCTTCCTGTAAAACTCCTTCCACCTCTCCAACTCCTCCTCAACCTCCCTCACGAGTTTGAACTGCTCGTCGGAGAGGAGTCCCAAGCCGTGCCCTATCTTCGCAAGCCTGAGCACCGCGTTGTCCTGCCTCAGATACAGTCTGTATTCGGATCTGGAGGTGAACAGCCTGTAAGGTTCCATAACCCCCCGGGTTGTGAGATCGTCCACCATAACGCCTATGTAGCTCTCGCTCCTTCTCAGGTGTATCGGTTCCCTTCCCGAGGCTCTGAGAGCAGCGTTTATACCCGCAAGGATGCCCTGACCCGCAGCCTCCTCGTAGCCCGTGGTTCCGTTGAAGTTGCCCGCATGGAAGAGCCCCCTTATCCTCTTGGTTTCCAGCGTGGGGAAAAGCTCCGTGGGGGGAACTATGTCATACTCTATGGCGTAGGCGGGTCTTATGAGCTCGACCCTTTCCAGACCGGGTATGCTCCTGTACATCTCCCACTGAATCTCCTCCGGCAGCGATGTGGAGAGTCCGTTGGGGTATATCTCCACCGTGTCCAGCCCCTCGGGTTCGAGGAAAACCGTGTGCCTCTTCCTGTCCGGAAAGCGACAGACCTTATCCTCTATGGAGGGACAGTAGCGGGGACCCACACCCTTTATGCGACCGCTGTAAAGAGCGGTTCTGTGGAGGTTCTCCCTTATTATCCTGTGGGTTTCCTCCGTGGTGTAGGTTATCCAGCAGACAGCCTGCTCCTTCCCCCTCTCAAACCAGTAGGATCCCACAGGCTCCGTCCAGAAGGAGAACTTGGGGGGAGGGTCGTCTCCGGGAGCCACCTCGAGGGAGGAGAAGTCTATGGTTCTGGCGTCCAGCCGGGCTGGGGTTCCCGTCTTGAACCTGAGCAGGGGAAAGTCCATTCTTCTGTAGAAGTCCGCCAGATCCTCGGATCTGGGTTCCCACGCCCTCCCCGCCGGGAAGGTCCTGTCCCCTATGTGGATGAGTCCGTTCAGGAACGTGCCCGTGGTAACCACAACAGCCTTTACCCTGAACTCTATCCCCAGCTTCGTTCTGAGCCCCACCACCTCGTTCCGGGAGCTGACGATTATGTCGACAACCTCCTCCTGCTTTATGTAAAGGTTCTCCTGATGCTCGCACACCCTCTTCATGTACTCCCTGTATCTCCTCTTGTCAGCCTGCGCCCGGGGGGACTGAACAGCCTTACCCTTGCGGGTGTTCAGCATCTTGAACTGGATTCCCGTGTGGTCGATGGCTCTGCCCATCTCCCCCCCCAGAGCGTCCACCTCCCTGACCACTATACCCTTGGCTATGCCCCCGATCGCAGGATTGCAGGACATCTGTCCTATGGTGTCCACGTTCAGGGTGAACATGACCGTTCGCATACCCATCCGCGCGCTGGCGAGAGCCGCCTCTATGCCGGCGTGTCCGCCCCCTATGACCGCCACGTCGAACTCGTCCACCACCATTAGGAGTTTAAAATATAAGACCTATAGTAGAATTTCCTGTGGGGGAATGAAGGATATAAGGGACCTTGTGGAAAGGTATCTGAGGGGAGGATACGAGTATGAGATCTTCCTTCAGAGGATCAGAAAGCTCCAGATAGAAACCTCGGGTGAGTCGCCGGAGAACATCTCCACCTCCGAGGAGTCCGGCGTGGGACTCAGAGTTCTGAAGGACGGCAGGATAGGCTTCGCCTACACCACCTCTCTGGAGGAGGACAGTCTGAGGGACGTGGTGGAGAAAGCCTCCGAGATGTGCGATCTCCAGAACCCCGACAGGGGTAACGTCTTCATCGGGGAGCTTAAAAATT
>DRNB01000063.1 GCA_011375045.1 Aquifex aeolicus | reverse complement strand
CCTCCGGGCACGGCTGTAATCTTCGAAGACGACGTACTCCGCCGTGGGGATTCCGTATCTCTTCATGAAAGCCTTTGCAAAAGCTTTGCTTCCCTCGAGACGGGACGCCCTCTTCGAGGGTCCGAAGATCCGCAGATTTCTCCTCTCGAACTCGTCGACTATGCCCTCCACGAGGGGTGCTTCGGGACCCACAACGGTCAGGTCTATACCCCGCTCCTGAGCGAAGTCCGCCAGACGAACCGTATCCGTGGGGGAGATGTCGACCTTCTTCGCCAGACGCCATATGCCGGCGTTTCCCCGGGCGCAGTATATCTCCGATACAAGGGAGCTCTGAGAGATCTTCCAGACGAGAGCGTGCTCCCTTCCTCCGTTTCCTACAACGAGAACTTTCACGCAGAGTATTATACCCCTGCGGGTGCGTTATCATAAAGGGAAATAATGTTCAGAAGGCTGGTTCTGTGGAAGGTTACCAGAAGCACCTATACGGTTGCCCTCCTCCTCGCCTTCGTCCTCCTCATGGTTCAGATATTCAGGATAGGCTTCATCCTCTTCGGACTGCCCCTCACCAGCTCTGTGCCCTTCTTCCTCGTCTGGTTCGCTTACTACACCTTCTTCTTCATACCCGACGGACTCATAGCCGGTGTGGCGACCGGCGTCTATGAGCTTAAGGAAAAGCGCCTCCTTCATGTGCTCTACTCCTTTCACCTCTCCCCTCGCAGGATCTTTGGCTTCTTCGCCCTCCCCGTGCTGTTCTTCTTCCTGCTGAGCCTGGGTCTCTCCTTTCTGCTGTTCGAAGAGCACGTCTCCTTTGCCCGGCGCGGACTGCTGATCCAGTACAAGGACAGGATCTTCGAAAACATACCCGAGAAGACCTTTCTCGACACCGGCGGTGTGGTAGCCTACGTGGAGGAGAAGAAGGGGGACGAACTGCGGAACATATTTCTGAGATACAGGAACATCCACATCCTCGCTCAGAGCGCCCGCTACGAGGGTAACGGCAGGTTCCTCTTTGTGGACGGTTCCCTCCTCACCAAGGAGAGGGACAAGTACTTCCTGATGGAGTTCGAAAGATACTGGCTCGACACGGAGGAGTTTCTCTCAGCGGAGCTCAGGGAGAAGAGGATAAGGAAGGAGAGGGTAAGGAACGTGGTCAACGCCCTCTCGGTGATTCCCTTCTCCCTCCTCGCCTTCTTCGGAGCCCTGAAGCTGTGCAGGACGCACACCCAGCTCTACTATCTGATCGCCGGCGGTATAGTTCTGCACCAGCTCCTTCTCTTTGCGGTAAAGGTCAGCCTTTGAGGCTCCTTACCTCCCTTCCCAGCTTCTTCTGAACGGACTCCACCTTCGCCTTTATCCGGCCGGATCTGCCCTCCCTGTAATCTATCTTCATGGTTATCGATATCCTCGGACACTCCTTCCTCAGCTCCTCGAAGCCCCGCCTGAGAACCTCCATGACCTCATCCCAGCTCTCCCCTTCGATGATGGTTCCCATGGGGGTCAGAACGTAGGGGAGTCCGGAGCGGTCGATGACGTCCACCACCTTCGCCACGTATGCGCTGACGCTCTCCCCCTTTCCCAAGGGGGTCATGCTTACAAAGACCAGAACGCTCATGGGGGGAATTATATCAGAAGAAGGGAGATCTCCTCCTCGGGTATAGGTCTGGCCAGAAGGAAGCCCTGAACGTAGTTTATGCCCAGTTCGTTCAGTATCCTCAGCTGCTCCTCGGTTTCCACACCCTCGGCGGTTGTCTTCATACCGAGCCTCCTCGCCAGCTCTATGATGGTTTCCACTATGGCTAAGCTCTTGGGGTTCTCCACTATCTTGTGGACGAACTGCATGTCTATCTTGAGGATGTCCGCCGGAAGGCT